>JANLXK010000240.1:0-6030 GCA_031365045.1 Gemmatimonadota bacterium
GATCATCCGGTGGCAGCGCCCTGACGATCTCCAGATCGAACTGGCCGGCCGGCGGAGTCGGGCGCGGAATCCCGACATGAAGATCCGGTCGGTCTTCGATTCCCCCTGGTTCGTCCCGAGGGCGCTCGACGACTCGGTCCGTCTGGCCGGTGCCGACTTCCCCGAACAGGCCGCACTCCATCCGCTGGCGCAGGACGGCCCCGACTGGTATCGCTACGAGCTGAACGACAGTGTCGCTGTTCGCACCCCCGACGGTCGCGAGGTCAGGCTCTATCGGGTGATCGTGACGCCGAGGCGGGCAGGGGTCGGTCTGGTGCTGGGCTACCTGTTGCTCGACGGTGGGACCGGGGATGTGGTGCGGTTCTCGTTCCGGTTCGTCGGCACCGATCTCTGGGTCAAGCCTGACGGCGAGACCAAGGAGGACTCGGCCGATGCCCGGACGGCCAACAAGTGGATCGGCCGGCTCCTCTCGCTCAACGCTGACTTGGAGTATTCGCTCCAGGACCAGACCCACTGGATGCCGTACCGGCAGGTCATCAGCGGTTCGCTCGAGATCCCGTTCGTGGGCGACGCGGTGATCCCCTTCAGCTTCACGACCACGTTCGACGACTACGAGATCGACACCGGTCACCCGATCGTCTTCCGGCTGCCACCGGTGCGCTCCAAGGCCGAGGGGGACAGTCTCGAGTTGGCCCGCTGGGACTCGCTCCGCGCCGAACGCCGCCACCGTGGCCACGAGGAGGGGGATCCCGACACACTCGAATGGCGGAAGCGGAGCCGCGACATCCCCGGTGTCTGGGGGAATGGTGGGCACTACGAGGTCCATATCCCGCCGCTCGATTCAATGGACCACTACGTGGGATGGAGCGACTCGCTGGAGCTCGATGTCGCCGCCGACGATGAGAAGGACCAGCGTGACCTGATGGCAGAGCTCGCGGGATTGGCGGAGCACCTGCCGAACTCGCTCACGGGGCGGCGGCCGTCGATGTTCGCGGTGGAGCAGATCGCCGATGTGCTCCGGTACAACAGGGTGCAGGGTCTCTCGGTCGGGTTCGGCTATCGGACCCCGTTCTTCGATGTGCCGTTCACCACGGCCTTTGGGAGTGCACGATTCGGACTGAGCGATACCCGGCTCTATGCCCGCGGGGCGCTCGTCCGCGACGCGCCCTCGGGGCGATGGACGCTGGCCGGGTATCGCGACCTCGCGACCGCCGATCCCTTCTTGCGTCCCAAGGCGGTCGGGAACTCGGTGAATGCCATATTCACCACCCACGACGAAGCGGACTATCTGCTGGCGCAGGGTGGCTCGCTCACCTACGAGGCGTCGCTCGGCGTCGGGCTCGATCTCTTGCTCGCGGCGCGGGTGGAGGACCACACGTCGGTCCGCACCGAGGCCTCGTCGGGGATCAACAACATCTGGTCGGATGGGGCATTCGATCCGAACCCGCCGGTCGCCACCGGGACGTTCGGTGGAGCGACAGCGCGACTGGACGGCCGGACCGGCCTTGCGCGCTGGGTCCTCGGCGCCGACCTGCTGGCCGGAGCACCGGGACTGACGGCCAAGGTCTTCGGGGAGTGGCGCCAGCGAGTCGGCCGCGGCCGCTCTGGACTGTCGCTGACCGCCCGCGGCGGGATGGCCACCGACGACCCCCTCCCCCAGAGCGCGTTCCGGCTCGGGGGGCAGGCGACGGTGCGCGGCTTCCCCTACGGAGCGATCACCGGCCAGGGGTTCTGGTCGCTGCAAGCCGACCTCGGCCTGGGGCATGGGGAAGTGCGCCCGGTCCTGTTCGCCGATGCGGCGCAGGCCGGCCCCCGGCAGGGGTTCTTCGACCGTCAGGTGCTCGCCGGTGCGGGGGCGGGGCTTTCGTTCTTCGGCGGGATCGTCCGATTTGACCTGAGCGTGCCGATGCACCCGTCGGGCGGGGATCCGCGGTTCGACATCATTTTCGGCGCGCCGCGCTGAGCGTACCAAGTGGACTCCACCGAGTCGCAGGAGTAGGTTCCCCGCGATGCGGATGCTCCTGTTCTCACTGATCGGGGCCTTGGCGGCCTGTGGGCCTGGCGCCGGGAACGGCAAAGCCCATTGGGTGGGGACGGCGGTCGATGTCTCGCTGGCCGCACCGGCACGGGGGGGATGGTGCCCGACCAACCGGACGGTTCTGGTAGAGGCGACCGCCGGCGACCGTGCGACCGGCTTTTCGTGGCGATTCGATTCGCTGAGTCCCGGGGTGTACCCCGTCGGGCTGCCGGCCACCGCTGATCCGGCCGGGTCCGGGGCCTCCGTCGCCGCCCGATACATCGAGCTTGACGAGGTGCGCGGGTACCGGAGCATCAACGGGACGCTCACGGTCACCGCGGTCGACACGACCACGATCTCTGCCAGGGTCGCCGCCACACTCCAGCGGGTCGGGGCACCTGACAGCGTCCATTACACCGCCACGTTCCATGCAGTCGTGTTGCAGCGCGACTCCACGCTCTGCCCAAGATGACCGAGACCTACTTCCGCCGGGGCTTCGGCCTCAAGTCCAGCATCGAAGGCCAATTGGCCACCGACTACGCGAGTGCCGTGGTCGACGCCTTCCGTGCGCGCGGGCACGTGCTGACGGTGGGCCCGCTGACCTTCCGCCTGGCGAAAGAGTTCGGTTTCTGCTACGGCGTCGACCGGGCGGTGGATTACGCCTATGAGACGCGGGTCAAGTTCCCCGACCGGCGGATCTTCCTGGTCGGCGAGATCATCCATAACCCGCACGTGAACCAGAAACTCGAAGCGATGGGGATCCGCTTCCTCGCGCACGCCGCGGGCGCGACCTTCGATTTCGCCGAGATCACCGCCGAGGATGTGGTGATCCTGCCGGCGTTCGGAGTGACCGTCCAGGATTTCCAGCGGCTGCGTGCGCTCGGCTGCGTGCTCGTCGACACTACGTGCGGCTCGGTGCTGAACGTCTGGAAGCGGGTGGAGAGCTACGCCCGCGACGGATTCACGGCGGTGGTGCACGGCAAGTACTACCACGAAGAGACCAAGGCGACCGCGAGCCAGGTGGAGAAGTACCCGGGCGGCAAGTACCTCGTGCTCCGCGACCTCACGGAAGCGCGCCCGGTGCTCGACTTCATCGAAGGGCGGGGAGATCCGGTCGCGTTGCAGCAGCAGTTCGCACACGCCTCGACGCCGGGGTTCGACTTCACCAAGGATCTCGAGCGGATCGGCATCGCCAACCAGACCACGATGCTCGCGGGTGAGTCGCTGGCGCTCGCGGCGGAGTTCCGGAAGAGCTTCGCGGCGCGGCTCGGGACGGAAGAGGCCGAGACGCGATTCCGGAGCTTCGATACCCTCTGTTCGGCCACGCAGGAGCGGCAGGACGCGGTGCTCGGCCTGCTCGAGGGCGGGGTCGACCTGATGATGGTGGTGGGCGGCTACAACTCCAGCAACACCTGCCACCTCGCCGCACTCGCGGCATCGAAGGGCGTGACGACCTTCCATATCGAGGACGCGGTCTGTGTCGACGTCGAGGCGGGGACGCTGCGCCACCAGGCGGTGCGGGCCAAGGACGAGTCGCTGGAACCCGCGGGGTGGCTTGCGGGGAAGGCGATCATCGGGCTGACGGCGGGAGCGAGCACGCCGAACAATAAAGTCGGGGAGACGGTGCTGCGGATGTGCCAGGTCCTCGGGCTCGGTGAGGAGTTGGATAAGGTCCTGGGGTGACAGCGGGTGGTGAAGGCGTTGAAGGCCAAAGGCGGGCGCGAACGCGAGAATGCGTGAGGTCGGTATCGCGGGGAAGGCGATGAAGGCCAAAGGCGGGCGAGAATGCGAGAAGGCGCGAATGCCGCTCGTATTCAGGTGCGTCGTTGGTCTTGAATGGCGCCTCTGAGCTTCGCGATCGTTCCGCTCACCGCCTCGACCTGACTCTTGAGGATCTCGAAGTCTGCGGCTGAGATCAGTCCGGCATCCCGGCATTCGTAGAGGTGTGAGCGGATCTCGCCGGCCGATCCTTTGGCGATCGCAAGGAATCGCGCGAAGTCACCCCGTGTGTTCCGCTCAAATCCCTCCGCTATGTTCGCCGTGACCGACCTCGCAGCCCGTCGCAACTGATCCGCGAGGCCGGCGTCCATGTTCGAGCAGGCCCTGACAAATCCAAGGATCACGATCTGGAGGTCGTGGCCCCGTTGCCATGCGATCAGGTCCTCAAATCGGCGTGCGGGACTTGATTGAGTCATTCAACACGATACCAGCGGCAGGGCTGTGCGACGTCATCATTTGGACGCAGTGATGACCCCGTTCGCGCATTCTCGCGTTCGCGCCCGCCTTTGGCCTTCCACGCATTCTTTGCGCAAGAATCAAGATGCCATTTCGCCAATTGATGGTCGCAGGCATACCCGCGCTTTCGCTGGGCAATGACGAGATCGAGTGCATCGTCGTTCCGTCCCTGGGCGGCAAGATCACCAACCTCCGTCGGCGTCGCGGACGGGAGTGGCTCTGGCGCGACGCGGCGCGCGACTTCACCGACCTCCCCGAGGATGGCTCGTTCCCCGATACCGGTGGCTGGGACGAGTGTTTCCCGACGATCGCGCCATGCCCGATGCCGGGTGCGGCACCGGGAGAGCCGGATCTCCCCGATCATGGCGAGCTCTGGCGGCTGCCCTGGACCCACGACGTGCTCGAGACCCCTGCGGCAACGGTGCTCACCTCGCGCGCCGAGGGACACTTGCTTCCGTACGAATTCCATCGCGACATCATCGTCCCGACCGAGGGACCGGCGATCCGTCTGGAATACCGCCTCGTGCATCGAGGACTCGCACCTTTCCCGTTCCTCTGGTCGGCGCACCCGAGCTTCTCGGCGCCGCCGGGGATGACGGTGACCTTGCCATCGGTCCGTCAGCTGCGCGTGGATCACGCCGAGGCCCGTCCGGACCTCGCACCCGACGCCGAGGTCCCGTGGCCGCTCGACGGAATGGCGTACAGCTGGACCGTGCCGGAGGTGGGCGGGTGGTCGGCGAAGCTGTTCGGTGACATCGGGGCGTCGGGGATGGCGGTGCTGACCGATCCGACCCGTGGGGAACAGCTCGAGATGGTGGTGGACCCGGGCGTGCTCCCGAACCTCGGCCTCTGGATCGACGCGACGGCCCCGCTCGCGCGGCTCGGCGTGGAGCCCTGCCTCGGCGCCCCGGACCGGCTCGACCGGGCGGTGGGGGCGTGGCGGAGCGCCCCGATCCTCGCGCCGGGGACCACGCGGAACTGGGCCATCACCCTCCGGATCCCGGAGTTCGATTAGCGGAGTCCGAGTCCGGGCGATATAGTAGTCGGGTCATGTCCACCCCTCCGACGCCTGCCGATCTCCTCCACGCCTCGCTCCTGGGACTCCGGGGGGTGACGACCAAGAGGATGTTCGGCGATCAGGCCTTCTTCGTCGCGGGGCGGATGTTCGCCTTTCGGCGGGACGGGGCGCTGGTGTTGAAGCTCCCGGAGGCCGAACGCAGCGAAGTGCTGGGACTGGGGCATGGCAAGCCGTTCCTCGTGGGAGACCACGTGCCGTTCGGGCGCTGGGTGGAAGTACGGCTCAGGGACTTGCGGACAGCGATCGGGCTCGCGATGATCGCGCACGCGACCGCGCGTGTGGGTGACAGGGCAGGGCCAAGGAAACGGCGGCGACGGACAGCCAAGGTCTAAGCGAAGAGGGCTGAGGGTCGGTGGGTAGGGCGAGGAAACCCCCAAACCCCAAAGAGTTGATCGTGTGGTCTCAACCCTGGGCCCCCTATTGAGATCACACGGTCGCTTCGGGGTTTCGGGGTTTCCTCGCGATTGCTCACTGATCAGTGAGATCGTGCGGCAAGCAACTTCGCGACCGCCACGATGGTGTGCGGCGCGCTCCCTTCGGCGCGGTTATTGATCAGGAGATAGGCGGGGATGCGGAGCTGGACGGCCCGCTCGGCGAGCTTGGTGAGGTCGCCGCGGAGCTCCGGATTCGGGTCCTGGAGCTTGTCGTAGGGTGCGAACGCATCCACCGCATCGGCGTACAACCGGCCGGGGCGGAGGAG
>JANLXK010000250.1:0-14015 GCA_031365045.1 Gemmatimonadota bacterium
GGATATTTTGGGCCGGCACGTATCCCGCGGATCCCAAAAACTGGCAACCTCATTCATGTGCTCCTCTTTATCGCCCTGATCCTTATTATCGTGAGACTGCTCGATTGAGCTAAGCTCGGGCCCGATCCCGAGATCCTCGGATCACGCGCCTGTCGGCGATACGCCCTGAAGGGCTTGCCGATGTCGGTCGGCACCGCAAAGCCGTACACGGCGCATCGCCGAGAGGCGCCCTTGGGCGCGGGGGATCAGGATAGATCTGGGGCGGGGCTCGCCCGCCGCAGCTCGACCGCCGACCGTTGGACGGGCCACGCACGTTGTGCGCTCACCATCTCGTCGGATCAGGGTCAAGAGTCCGGCCTGGCCTGAGTCCGAATCGGGGATAGTCGAAGAGAAGTCACCGGTAGCGCCGGGTCGCCCACACCTGGATGGTCCGCGTCGGCGGACAGGAGGGACGTCGTGCTCGAGCTCATTATCGTCGTTCTGGTGATCCTCTGGTTGCTTGGATATTTTGGGCCGGCACGTATCCCGCGGATCCCAAAAACTGGCAACCTCATTCACGTTCTCCTCTTCATCATCCTGATCCTTATCATCGTGAGACTGCTCGATTGAGCCTGGCAGGTACCGGCTGCCTGACGCGGAGTTGGTAGCTGGCGGCGCGCGCAGATCAAGGAATGAATCTTCCTTCCGCTCGCCGCAGCTAAGGCGCCGACCGTCAGTTGGCACTCGGCCTCGAGTCCCCCTCCCCCGAGCATTTCCCCCCTTCGCGAGCCCGGAGCAAGAATGGCCGAACTCAAGACCCAGCGCACCAAGGCGAGTGTGACCGCCTTCCTCTCCAAGATCGACGATCCTGATCGCCGGAAGGACGCGCGCGCCCTCGCGGCCCTCTTCCGCAAAGCCACCAGAAAGGCCCCGGTGATGTGGGGACCAGCGATCGTGGGGTATGGCGAGATGACGTACGTAGGCCGCAGCGGTCGGAGCGGCGTCTGGCCCCCGGTCGCCTTCTCGCCACGGAAGGCTGCTCTTACCCTCTATCTGATGGGCGGGCTCAAGGCCCACGCCGCGCTGCTCAAGCAGCTCGGCACGTACAAGGTCGGAGGAGGGTGTCTCTACATCCGTCGCCTCGCGGATGTCGACACCAAAGTGCTCGCTCGCCTCATCGCGAAAAGCCATGCGACAAATACCGCGAGATCTCGCCGTGCGGCAGGAGTGAAGGCCACGTGACGCCATCGCGCTGGTCGCGACTCGCTCTCTCATCCCTGCTCCTCCTCGCCCTCGCCTGCGCCACGGGGCGAGAACACCCCTCCGTCCCAGATCGACCGAACACCCCGCCCCCGACCCCCGCATTCGCCATCCGCAGCCCGGCCGCAGGTGACACCCTCGTCGAAGGCCGCACCTACACGATCCGCTGGGTCTCCATTCCCGCCCGACGCGTCGATCTCGGCGCCGCGATGGGTGGCCACGACAAGGGGTTCCTCCTCACCGCGGCGCCCGCCGGCCTCGATTCCCTGGTCTGGACCGTCCCGGTCGGCTTCGTGACCGGCTTCGGCCCCGCCTCCTCGGACCAGATCCGCCTCCGGCTGGAGAACGCGGATAGCACCGACCAATGGGTGGAGACCGGCCCCTTCGTCATCACCGGCGCCTCCCGCCACTAGCGCCTTCCCACCCCCACAGGCCCCACCGCCCCACCACTGCGACTAGCTTCCACCTGCTGCATCAGGTGCCGTTGCGGTCCTCCAGCAGGGAGTCGCCCCCATGTCCTTCGGCCTCTATCTCATCGGTTTCGTGCTCGTCATCGGTGGCGTGGCGTGGGCGCTCGTCCTGGCGCACGTGCCCACCACCTACATCATGATCACCTGCCTCATCTTGCTCGGCGTCGCGGTCTTGAGCGCCGTGACCCACACCCGCTCCAAGGATCGCCCCAAGGACATCTGACCGGAGGTCGCCCATGCTCGTGCTCCAAGCCGTCCCCGCCCCGGGCCGCGACGCGTACAAGCTCCTCCGCGCCCACATCCGCGCGGCCAGCACCTGGGAATGGGGCAACAAGGCCAAGACCCGCCTCAAGCACATCCAGCGCCCCCAGGGAGGCCACATCGCCATCGCCAGCGCCGGCGGCGTGCTGGTGGCCCACATCCATTCCAAGACCGCGAGCGACCAGTTCTACCTGGTCGAGAAGTTCACCGGACGACTGGTGGCCTGGTTCGAGCAGGACCTGATGGCGATCAATATCCAGATCGTCGCGAAACCCCCTGCTCCGAAGCGCCGTAGGCGGCGCTGAAGCGCACGGACGCACGGACGCACGGACGCACGGACGCACAGGCGCACAGGCGCACAGGCGCACGGACGCACAGGCACTCACTCAAGTGCAAGACCCGGCTTCACATCCCACTGAGTCCCCCACGAGGTCCTCGATGTCCCCGGTCTCCCGTCGGTCGCTCCAGCTCCTTCTCGCCGCCACGTTCGTCGGTGCCAGCGCCCTCACCGCGCAGCAGACCCCCGCTCCCGTCACGCCCGCGCCGATCCGCGCGAGCACGAGCGATACCTCACCCTTCCGCCGGCTCGAGCTGCCGACGCCCAATGCCTTCCGTTCGGCGTCCGGGATGCCCGGCCCGCTCTATTGGCAACAGAAGGCCGACTACGACATCAAGGTCTCGCTCGACACCGCGAATCACACCATTCATGGCGTCGAGACGCTGACCTACACGAACAACTCCCCCGACACCCTGCGCTACATCTGGATCCAGGTGGATGAGAACATCAACGCCGCCGACAATCGGATGGCGATCCTCGCGGGCCCCCGACGTGGCCCCCCGGAGCCCGGGTTCGTCGGCGGCGTTACGATCGAACACCTGAACGTGCTCCGGGCCGGCACCGGGGCCCGTGCGGCCACGATCTCGACGGCGCTCACCTATCGCGTCAACAGCACGATGATGCGGGTGGACCTCGACCGGCCCCTCCCACCCAAGGGGGTCGTCCGCCTCGACATCGCCTGGCACCACCAGATCCCCGCCAACGGCCGTACCGGCCGCACCAAGCAGGGCGCCCTCGGCTGGCTCTACCAGGTGGCGGAGTGGTACCCGCGGATGGCCGTGTACGACGATGTGCGGGGCTGGAACGTCGACCAGTACATCGGGACCGGCGAGTTCTACCTCGAGTACGGCGACTTCAACGTCGCGATCACGATGCCGGCCGGATTCACCGTGACCGCCACCGGTGTGCTGCAGAACCCCGCCGAGGTGCTGCCGGCGATGCTCCGCGGGCGGCTCGCCGCCGCGGCGCACTCGGACACCGTCGTCCGCATCATCAAGTCCGAAGAGGTAGGGACTGCGGCGCTGTTGCCGGCGCGCGTCGGGGCCACCCGCACCTGGCGCTTCCACGCGACCAATGTGCGCGACTTCGCCTGGGCCACGGCGCCCAACTATCTGTGGGACGCGTCGAGCTGGGACGGGATCCTGATGCAGGCCTTCTATCCGCCCGAGCAGATCTCGATCTGGAAGAACGGCGCCGACATCACCCGCCACGCCGTGATGTATCACTCGCGGTGGTTCCACTACCCCTACCCCGTCGCGACCAGCGCGCAGGGGCCGGTGGGCGGGATGGAATACCCGATGATGACCTTCGACGACGCGGAGAACGAGAAGGAGCTCTACTACACCATCGCGCACGAGCAGGGGCACGAGTGGTACCCCATGATCGTCGGATCGCAGGAGCGGTTGTACTCGTGGATGGACGAAGGCTTCAACACCTTCATCGACTGGTTCGCCTTCCGCGACCGGTACCCGACCGACACCACCCGGATCCAGTCCCTCGAATTCGGCGCGATGAGCGCGTGGCAGAAGTTCCTCGCGCGCCGCCTCCCCGAATCGCCGATCATGGAAGCGGCGGACCGGGGCACGAGTGCGGCGTCGGGGGGATGGAACTCGTACGGCCGTCCGGCGGTGGGCCTGCACTTTCTCCGCGAGCAGGTGGTGGACTCGACCGCCTTCGACGCGGCGTTCGCCGAGTACACCCGGCGCTGGGCCTTCCACCACCCCACGCCGGCCGATTTCTTCCGCTCGATGAACGACGGCCTGGGCGAGGACCTGAGCTGGTTCTGGCGCAGCTGGTTCATGCGCACCGACCACCTCGACCAGGCGGTCGATTCGGCGGTGACCATGACCGCCAACGGGATGGCGAACACGCGGATCTTCCTCTCGAGCAAGCGCGAGATGATCGCCCCGGTCGAACTCAGGCTCACCGCGGCCGATGGCAGCAGCCGGATCGTGAAGCTCCCAGTCGAGACCTGGCTCCGTGGCATGGTCGCGGTCTGGCGGACGATCACCCCGGCCGCCGCCGCCCCGGTGCGGATCGAGATCGATCCCCGGGGGATCTATCCGGATGTGGACCGGAGCAATAACCGGTGGCCGGTGGCCACCGGGCCTTGAGAGGACCCTCCATGCACGGAGCGGGACGATGAAAGCCAAGACCATGGATGGTCGGGAGATCGACCTGACCCCGGAGTTGCTGTCCGGTTTGAAAGCACGAGTGCGGGGCCCGGTGTTGATCCTTGGCGACGTCGGGTATGAGGAGTCCCGCACGGTCTGGAACGCCATGATCGATCGCGCGCCCGCCCTCGTCGTGCGCTGCCTCGGCACCGCCGACGTGATCGCGTGCGTACAGTTCGCGCGTACTCACGGGCTCATCCTGTGCATCAAGGGGGGAGGCCACAACATCGCCGGCCTGGCCACCGCCGATGGCGCGCTGATGATCGACATGTCGCTCATGCGCGGCGTCTGGATCGATCCCCAGCGCAAGGTCGCGCATGCGCAAGCCGGGTGCCTGCTGGGAGACCTCGATCGAGAAACCCAGGTGCACGGCCTCGCCACCGTCCTCGGCTTCGTCTCATTGACCGGGATCGCCGGACTCACCCTCGGCGGCGGATTCGGCTACCTGACCCGGCGGTGGGGGTGGACCTCCGACAACGTGGTCGGGATGGACGTCGTGACCGCCGACGGTCGAATGGTACGGGCGAGCAGCGACGAGAATGCCGACCTCTTCTGGGGGCTGCGGGGCGGCGGCGGCAACTTCGGCGTGGTGACCGGCATCGAGTACACGCTGCATCCGGTCGGTCCGGAGATCGTCGGCGGTCTCGTGGCCTGGCCCGCCAGCGACGCCCCTGCCGTGCTCGAGCTCTACCGCACTCTCGCCGAGCAGGCGCCGCCCGAACTCACGCTGGTGCTGATGATGCGGCCGGCGCCCCCCGCCCCCTGGCTTCCCAAGGAGATGCACGGGAAGCCGATCGTCGGGCTGCTCGCCTGCTACACCGGACCACCCGAGGAGGGCGAGAAGCTCGTCGCACCCATCAAGGCGTTCGGCAAGCCGGTCGGTGACGTGCTGGTGCGCCGGCCGTATGCCCAGATGCAGGCCCTGCTCGACGGGACCCAACCCAAAGGGCGACGGTACTATTGGAAGAGCGAGTACCTCCCACGCATCGAACCCGCCCTGTGCGAGAAGATCATCGCCCACGCGGCGAAGATCCCCTCGCCCCACTCGGCGGTGGCCCTGTTCCAGATCGCGGGCGCGGTCAACGGGCCAGCGGCGGACCATTCTGCGGTCGGCAATCGAGACGCCCGCTTCGTACTCAACCTGGCCGGCTCGTGGGAGCGGGGGGAGGAGGACAGCGCGAACATCGCCTGGGCCCGCGACGCGTGGAACGACCTGAAGTCGTTCTCCACCGGCGGCACCTACATCAACTTCCTGACGGCGGATGAGGGCCCGGAGCGGACCGCGGCCGCCCTGGGCAAAGGGTTCGCGCGGCTGGCGAAGATCAAGGCCCAGTGGGATCCGCAGAACATCTTCCGTACCAACCGGAACATCACGCCGGGGTGAGTGAGCGGACCGCGATCCGGATCGTGATCGTCGCCGCCCTCGCGGCGGCCGCGTTCCCTGCAACGGCCGGCGCTCAATCCTGCGGCACCCGCTGTGGCGTAGAACGGTGGGCCGTGAAGACCTTCACCGACGCGGATACCGGACGCGTCGACCTCACGCCGCGGGACGCTTCGGTACTCGAGCTGCGGGAGTTACCTCGGCCTCCGCGGATCGTTGCTGGCCGCCGGAGCGAGGTCGAACGCCGCACCTATCGCGTGCGGGCCCTGCTGATCGGGTGGAAGCACGAGCGCGGTGACGACGACCTTCATCTCGTCATCGCCGACTCGAGCGACCCCGGCTCCACGATGATCGTCGAGATCCCCAGCGCCCGATGCGCGCGGGTCTGCAGCTCGCGCCTCGTCGGCATGATGACCGACGCCCGCAAGGCGACGATCGCGGAGTTGGGCCCCCCCTCGAACTCCTTTCACCGACTGCACCCGGCCCGGATGGTCACCATCACCGGGATCGGATTCTTCGACTTCCTGCACGGCCAGACCGGTGTCGCCCCCAACGGGATCGAATTGCATCCGGTCCTGGGCATCCATTTCCGCGCTCGCGACGTCCCGGACACCGCCGCGATCCGCGCCCTCGCCACCGACCTCGCCGCCGACTCGATGCGGGGTCGCGGCCCCTGGACCCCGGAGAACGCCGCCGCCGCCCACCATCTCGCGGCCGAGCTGACCCGGTTCGGCGCCAAACCGCTGCAAGGCAACTCGCTCCTCGTCCCCTTCGTCACCGAGCCACACCCGCGCGATACGGTCTACAACGTCGTCGCGGTCTTCCCCGCCCGCTCCGGCACCATCACCGACCGGCTCGTCGGCATCACTGCCCATCTCGATCACCTCGGCGTCGGCGCCCCCGACGCCAGCGGCGACTCGATCTACAACGGTTTCCTCGACGACGGGATCGGGATGGCGGTGGTGCTCGATGTCGCCCGCCGCTATGCGGCGCACCCCGGCGATCGCTCCCTCGTAGTGCTGTTCTTCAATCTCGAAGAACAGGGGCTCCTCGGCTCCCTCGCCTGGGCCCGCGCGCCAGGCGCCCGCGATCTGATGCGCCGCTTCCAACTGGTGCTCGGCGTCGACGCCGGCTCACCCGCGGGCGAGGCGCTGAATTGGGAGTTGATGGGGGCCTTTCCCGAACATCCTGCGGCGCACCTCGCCGACTCCCTGGCGCGGAGCCGGGGATGGACCACGCGCGCGACCCCTGCCCGCGGGATCTCGGATGCGTACATCTTCTCGCTCGCCAGCGTCCCGATCCTCTTTCCCATCCCCGGCGACCAGTGGCGCGGCTACACCCCGGACGAACACGCCGCCGCGATGGCCCGATTCGATCACTATCACCAGCCGGCCGACCAGGCCGACCCCGACTTCCCCCTGGTCGGGACGCTCTACTTCGCCGACTGGCTCTGGCAGATCGTGCGCGGGGCCTCCAGCGCCCCCACCACGCCACGCTGAACGCTCGGGGTCCGTAGTCCCTCTGCCCCTGATAGCGAGCGGCGGGCCCCCTCTGGGAGCCCGCCGTTGCCCTGCTATATACAGTCAGTGCGCGATGCGCTACCGAATGGTCCGTAGGCTACCCATTCACGCCGCTTCCTGTTCGAACTCGTCGATCAGGCCCAAGGAGGAGGGCCGGACGACGGGAGCTTCCGGGATCGACGCCGCGGGCGGGGCGGCGGACACGGACTCAGGCACCTGATACCTGGTCGGCGCCAACCCGGGAAGGGTGGAATCGGACTGCGCTTGAGTGTTCATGATCGACCTCCGCACATGCGATCTCGAACCGGGACGACCAACTGGGGTTCCTCACGAACAAGTATGCAGGAACCGCGCAACCGTGACCATCGCACGTTAGGATGAAAAAGGAGGTAGGTCCCGACCAGTGAACCCTGCACTGACGAGTCACCCGAAAGGACCACCCGGCCGATCGGAGCGGGATCCGGGGCAGTGCAATGGCCCCGTCAGCGGTGGCGGACGGGGCCGAGTGTGCCGGAGTCGGGCATTCCCCTACTTCGTCTGCAGCACCGGCTCGACGACCCCGACCATGGCGCCGTGCTTGTCCAGCCAGGTGAGGATCTGGGTGATGCTCCCCGTCGCGAGGGCGATGCTGGTATCCGCCGCCCCGTAGTACATGTTGATCGTGTCACCGTCGGCCCCGATGGTATACCCGCAGGGGAAGGCCACGTTCCCCACATCACCCAGGCACTCGTACGGCGCCTCGGGCCCGAAGACCCACATATCCCCGCGTCGCAGGCAATGCTCCGGCCGCTCCAGGTCCAGGAGCGCCAGCCCCAGCCGGTACAACGCCCCCGACGCGGTCTGCCGCACGCCGTGGTAGATCATCAACCATCCGCGCGGCGTCTCGATCAGCGGCGGGGAGAGACCCACCTTGTTCGCGTCCCACCACGCCCCCCGCCGGGCCTGGAGCACCAGCTTGTGCCCACCCCAGTTGGTCAGGTCGGGCGAATAGGTGATCCAGATGTGGGCCCCCGAATCGGCGATCGGGCGGTGCAGCAACGCATAATTCCCGTCGATCTTCCTCGGCAACAGCGCCGCGTCCTTGTCGTCCGGCTGCATCACGAGCCCCAATCGCTCGAAATTCCGAAAATCTTTCGTCAACGCCAGCGCCACGCCCGGGCCCCCGCGGCTGAACGCCGTGTAGGCGATGGCGTACTTGCCCAGGTCCTCCATGTAGGTGATGCGCGGATCCTCGATCCCCCAGAGCTCTTCCGGGTACTTGTCCGGCTCGGCCTGAAAGGTCGGCGCCTTGTCGATCACCCAGCCGTCGACGCCGTTCTTCGAGCGCGCCGCACAGAGGTGGGAATGTCCGCGGCGGTCCTCCACCCGGCAGAGCAGCAGGGTGGTGCCGTCATCGAGCAGCGTGGCGCCGGCATTGAACACCGTGTGCGCCGGATAGGGCCAGTCGGCCGCGGTCAGGATCGGGTTGGCCGGGTGCCGTTCGAACAGGACTTCGTAGTGTTGTCGTGGGGTCATCGATTCCCGGAGCGCATGTCGCGCAGGGCCAAGAGGAAGGAGATGGTCGATTCGGCGCCCTGATTCTCGTTCACCCGGTCGGCGTGCAGGCCATCGCGGCAGCCACCGGTCGAGGCGTCGTACAACGGCTGGTGCAGGTCGTTCTGCCCCAGGAACCAGCCGAACGCTGCGCTGGCAAAGGTGGACCACCGCCCCGCCCCCGTGATCCGGTGGGCGTCGAGGCAGGCCGAGACCATCCCGCACGCCTCCACCGGCTGCTGGTCGTAGCGCGCGGGGGTCGATCCCCGTCGGAAGAATCCGTTCGAGCCGATGGGCGCGAAGTATCCTCCCGGCGACCGCTGCACCTCGGCCAGCCACTCGAGCGACTCGAGCCCGACGTGCAGGATGTCGTCCCGCGCCATCGCGGCCCCCGAGAGGATCAGCGCCTGCGGGAGCCGGGAATTGCCGTAGGTGACGTGGTCCTCGAACCAGGGCCACCCATCCCCGCGCGAGCGGGAGTGGAGGTCCACCAGCCGCCCCACGAGCAGGCTCCGCATCCCCTGGACGCTGGAATCCCCGCCAAAGGCCCGCAGGTACTCGTCGATGCCGAGGAGGGCGTAGGCCCACGCCCGCGGGCTCGAGAAATGCGCCAGCGCCGGAAGGGCGGCGTGGAAGAGGTCACCGCTCAGGCTTTGCCTCCCCGGATCGCGGGCGTGCCCCATCACGGTCCCCAATGCCCAGATGGCCCGGCCGTGGCTGTCCTCGGAGCCCTGCGCTTCACCCCAGGTCCGCGCGTAGGTCAGGAAGTTCCGGAACCGTCCGGAGGCGGGGTGGAACGCGTGGCTCACGAACGCGAGATAGCTCGTCGCGATCCCCCGCACTGCCCGCCGCTCCACGATGCCGCTCTCTTCCAGGAGGACCAGGAGCATCAAGGCCCGGGCATTGTCATCCAGGCAGTACCCTTCCTCGTATCGCGGCACCACGAACGACGCGTGCTGCAGGATGCCGGTGTCGTCCGTGAGGGATCGGAGGTGGTCGAGGTTCACCTCCGGCAGCCCCGCCGGCCGTTCGGCCAACGTCCGTGCTTGGAAGGCACTGCGCCGGCGCTCGCTGTGCCCCGCCGCGGCCCGTTCCAGGCTCGCCACGTGCCCCCGCGCCACGGACCTCCACGCCATGCCCCGCCCATACTCGCCCGCCCGCTGGCGCATCCCGGCACAGCGCTCGGGCTCGTTCAGGAGCCCGATCACTTCGTGCGCGATCGCACCGGCATCCCGTGCCGGGACCAGGATCCCGCGCCCGTCGGCCAGCAGCTCCTTCGCGTAGCGGTAGGGGGTCGAGATGACCGCCTTCCCCGCGCCTACCGCGTACGCGAGGGTGCCGGAGGTGATCTGTTCCGGATTGAGGTAGGGCGTGATGTAGATGTCGGCCGAGGACAGGAATTCCCCCAGTTCGGCCTGACTCACGAAACGGTCGTGGAAGATGATGCTGCCGTCGACCCCGAGCCGCTGGGCCCGCGCCTCCAGCATCAGGCGGTAGGTCTCCCCCGACTGTTCCAGGACGTGCGGGTGGGTCGCGCCGAGCACGATGTAGACGGTCTCAGGGTGCGCGGCCAGGATCGAGGGCAGGGCGTCGATCACGTACTCGATCCCCTTGTCCGGCGAGAGGAGGCCAAAGGTCAGGATCACCGACTTCCCGGCCACGCCAAGCCGGTCCTTGTCCCCGAGAGCGAACATGACCTCGGGGATGCCGTGCGGGATGAGGTCGATCTTCTCCGCGGCGACGCCATGCACCTGCTGCAGCAGGGCCGAGCCGTGCGCGCTCATCACCACCAGCCGCTCGGACAGCCGGACGATCTCGTCCATCACCCGTCGCTGGGTCGGGTCGGGGTCGGCCAGGATCGTGTGCAGCGTCGTCACGATCGGCATCCGGAGTTCCGCCAGAAGCGCGAGGATCGGCGTCCCCGACTTCGCGCCGAAGATGCCGTACTCATGCTGGAGCGAGACCGCATCGACGTTGGAGACGTTCAGGAAGTCCACCGCCCGGCGGTAGGAGGCGACGTCGTTCTCCTCGATCTCGAACCGGACCATCGGCGGGTAGACGTGATGATGCCCGGCATCGTTCATGGCCAGGACGAAGCAGCCGAGGTCGGGATACTCCTCCACGATCGCGGCGCCGAGATCGGTCGTGAACGTGGCGATGCCGCACTGCCGCGGCAGGTGGTTGCCGAGGAGCGCGACGGCTTGGAGCGTCGATCGAATTGGTGCAAGAGCGCCCCGGTCGTCATTCGTCGCCACGCGAGGCGCCGGAACGGGGAGGGGCGGAGCTGAGAGGGCCACTGGACCGGCTGACTGGCACTGCGAGAGAAAGGACCGGCGTTCCGCATCGACAGGGATCGGTCGGTGCCGACGATCGGTCCTGGGGGATGGCGGATGAAGTATACCGCATAATAGCCATCGCAACGGGTCGAAATATCTTCGGTATTTATTCGGTCACCCGAAGTAAGGAGGAGGTCGGCGGGGTCCGACTGGCGTTCGGGGGGCCGATGGCCTATGTTCATGGCGGCTGGTCGTGCGAGTGTACGACCTAACTTCCAGTGAACGATCAGGGGCTGGCCTGGCGCCGGCCCCTTCTTCGTAAACGGAAGGGCTGCCTCTCGTGAGGGCTCCAAATCACGAACAACCACGTAGTCGAGAGGTACGGCTTGACCGGACTCCGATTACACACACAAGGAGCAGGTCATGGCACGTACTACCGGCACGGTCAAGTGGTTCAACGACGCGAAGGGCTTCGGCTTCATCACCCCGGACGGCGGCGCGAAGGATTGCTTCGTGCACCACTCGGCGATCCAGTCCGAGGGCTTCAAGTCCCTCGCCGAAGGTGAGAAGGTCGAGTTCGACATGGTGCAGGGCCAGAAGGGCCCCGCGGCCGAGAAGGTCGTCAAGCTCGGCGCCTGAACGACTTCACGTCGTGAAAAGCCGGTCCGCCTTCGGGCGGGCCGGCTTTTTCTCTATATTCCCCCCATGCCCACCTACTCCGAATACCTTAGGATCGACGAGCTCCTCACGCTCCAGGGCCCCCTCTCGGACGGGCCGGAGCATGACGAGATGCTCTTCATCGTCATCCACCAGGTCTACGAGCTCTGGTTCAAGCAGGTGATCCACGAGCTGGACCACCTCGAACAGCTCCTCGGCCGGAACGACGGCCGACACGCCCGCCATACGCTCAAGCGGGTCCTGACCATCCTCAAAGTGATGGTGGGCCAACTCGACATCCTCGAGACGATGACCCCGCTCGAGTTCCTCTCCTTCCGCGACCGCCTCGAATCGGGCTCCGGCTTCCAGTCCTGGCAGTTCCGCGAGCTCGAGTTCTTCCTGGGAGTCAAGGCACCCAAGGCCCTCGATCGGTACCCGGCCGAGAGTGATGCTCGGAAGCGCCTCGTGCGCCGACTGCACGCACCGACCCTCTGGGATGCCTTCCTCCGGCACCTCGCCGCCAATGGCGTCGCCGTTCCAGCGGCCGACCTCGCGCGCGACGTGACCCAGCGGGTCCAGCCCTCGCAGGATCTTCGTCCGGCGCTCGTCGACGTCTATCGGACCAAGCCCGACCTCGCCGACCTCTGCGAGCGGCTGGTGGACCTCGACGAAGGGCTGATGGAGTGGCGCTACCGGCACGTGAAGATGGTCCAGCGCACCATCGGCACGAAGATGGGGACCGGCGGAAGCGCCGGTGCCGAGTACCTCAGGACCACCCTCGACCAGCCCCTCTTCCCCGACCTCTGGACCATCCGGGCCGAGCTTTGACGGATCCCAAGTCCCTATACGGCACCCCGAACGTGCTGGCGCCGCACTATGCGCGCTTCCGGGTGTCGGAGCGGCTCCTGCTCACCGGCCATTCGCATCAGGCGTGGCCCGACGTCGGCCTCGCCGCACAGTCCGAAGCGTGGCTCGACGCCGCCGAACTGGTGGATGACAAGTGGGGAAAGGCGTTCGCCAAGGCCGATCAGGTCAAGGCGGGGTTCGCCCGGCTCCTCGGCGACGCCGGGGGCGGGATCGCCCTGGGCGCCAACACGCACGAGCTGCTGGTCCGTCTCCTCTCGGCTCTTCCGCTCAAGACGCGCCCTCGGCTGGTGACCACCGACGGGGAATTCCACACCATCCGCCGCCAGCTCGATCGCCTCGCCGAAGAAGGAGTGGAGATCGTCAAGGTGCCGGAATCGCCGCTCGAAACACTGCCCTCCCGCATCGCGGCGGCGGTCGATGGCCGGACCGCGATGGTGCTGGTGAGTGCGGTGTTCTTCGATACCGGCCGGATCGCGCGTGGCATGTGGGCGGTGGCCGACCGCTGTCGGACCGAGGGCTCGGCACTCCTGGTGGACACCTACCACGCGCTCAATGTTCTTCCCTTCTCGCTGGCCGAGGAGGGGCTGCTCGACGCATACGTCATCGGCGGCGGCTACAAGTACTGCCAGCTCGGCGAGGGGAACTGCTTCCTGCGGATCCCTGTGACCTGCGACCTGCGACCGGTGATCACCGGCTGGTACAGCGAGTTCACGGCGCTCGCCGACAAGGCGCCACCTGGTCAGGTGGCCTACGGCGAAGGAGGGGAGCGCTTCGCGGGCGCGACCTACGACCCGACGAGCCACTATCGTGCGGTCGCGGTGTTCGACTTCTTCCAGCAACAACAGCTCACCCCGGCGTTCCTGCGCGAGGTGAGCCAGCACCAGGTCGGCGTCCTTGCCGCCGCGTTCGATGGTCTCGGCCTCGACCCGCGACTCGTGACCCGTGATCGGAGTCTCCCGCTCACCGAGATCGCCGGTTTCCTGGCGCTCCGCTCCCCGCAGGCGACAGTGCTGACCGAAAAGCTGCACGCCCGCGGTGTGCTCACCGACGCGCGCGGCGATGTACTCCGCTTCGGCCCTGCACCCTATCTCTCCGACCAGCGGCTCCGCGACGCGATGGGGATCCTCGGCGAAGTCTCGCGCTAGATCTGACTCCTCGTGGCGAAGCGGAGGGGCGGCGCTGCGCGCCGCCCTCTACGCTCCCATGCGGATCCGTCACTGGGTTGCGCGAAGCGCAACCCCTCGGCTACGCCTGCAACGCCGTCCATTCCTCCATAGCCCGATCCAGCTCGGCCTTCTTG
>JANLXK010000285.1:0-1321 GCA_031365045.1 Gemmatimonadota bacterium
AAAAAGGGATGGCACTGGTCGCGGAGGTGTACCGTGTCTCCAGTCTAGGCGGCCTCAAACGGGACTGGGGATTGCGGAACCAGCTGTCTCGATCGTCCGTCTCCGTCCCATCCAATATCGCCGAAGGATACGAAAGAGGGGGCAGAAAAGAGTTCGCGCGCGGACTGACATTCGCCAAGGGGTCCTGTGGAGAGGTCCGCACACAACTTCTCGCCGCGGTCGCCGTCGGCCTCTTGGAGAAGGATCAGGCTACCGTGGCCATAGGCCTGGCTACGGAGACATCAAGAATGCTTGCCTCCCTGCGAGCCGCCGTGTGGCGCCAGCAAGACCATCCATCCTGATCTCACTTCCTACCTTCTTCCCTTCCTACCTTCCTCCCTGCCCTACCCTCGCTTCGCCCGAAAGAACCCCTTCAGCACCTCCCCGCACTCCTCCTCCAGCATCCCCGAGATCACCTCCGGCCGATGATTGAGGCGCGGCTCGCGCAGGATGTCGAACACCGAACCCGCCATCCCCGCCCGCTGATCCCAGGCCCCGAAGACCACCCGCCCCACCCGGGCCAACACGATCGCCCCAGCACACTGCGCGCAAGGCTCCAGCGTGATGTACAGGGTCGCGAAGGGGAGCTTGTCGGCATGGCCCGAATGGATCGCGCGCTGGAGGCCGAGCATCTCGGCGTGGGCCATCGGGTCGTGGCGCTGGACCGTCTCGTTGTGCGCCTCCCCCAGCACCTCGGAACCGTGCATCACCACGCAGCCGATCGGGACTTCATCGCGCACCGCGGCCGCGCACGCCAGGCGGAGAGCGTGCTCCATCCCCGCGAGGTCGTGCGCGGTGGGGGCTCCCCTACGCATTGGCGGCGGCGCCTTTCCCGGCCTTGCGAGTGAAGGCGAGTTCCTTGCCGTTCACCCCGATCTGCACGGTGTCGCCCGGAGTGTACGCCCCCTCGAGCACCAGCATCGCGAGCGGATTCTGCAGCCGCCGCTGGATGACCCGCTTGATGGGCCGCGCCCCGTACACCGGGTCGTACCCTTCGGCGCCGATCATCTCCTTCGCGGCGGCGGTGACCTCGAGCGCAAGCCCCTTGGCCGCCAGCATCCGTTCCAGCCCGACGAGCTGCAATTCGACGATGCGGGCCAGCTCGGGGCGGCCGAGCTGCCGGAAGACGATCACTTCGTCGACCCGGTTGAGGAACTCGGGGCGGAAGTGCTTGCGAAGCTCCTCCCGGACGGTCTCCTCGATCGTGCTCCACGCCTTGGCGTCGGGCTCGTTCCCCGCCTCGAGGATGTAGTGGCTCCCGATGTTGCTCGTCATGATGATG
>JANLXK010000323.1:0-10072 GCA_031365045.1 Gemmatimonadota bacterium
CGTCCCGAGCGACGCGAGGGACCTAGCCTACCCAGCTAGGCCCCTCATTGTTCACGCGCCCCCGCGCCCCCGCGGCTACCCGCGAACGAAGTACCCCTTCGCCTCCCGGTGCCGCACCAGCCACGACTGCACGTACGGACAGGTCGCGGCCAGCTTCAGGTTGTGCGCCTTGGCGTGATCGACCGCCGCGCGGACTAGGTCGGACGCGATCGTCCCGCCGCGGGCAGCGGGCGGGACGAAGGTGTGCACGAGGTCCATCGCACCATCGTCCCGGATCCGGTAGGTGAGCTCCGCCTCGCCCGCCGGGGTCTCGAAGGTGAAGCGGTGGCGGTCGCGCTGGTGGAGGACGAGCATGGGAACAAGCTAAGCGGGTGCTTGTGCGCGGGGATCGCCGAACGCATTCCGCGGCGTAAAGCCGCGGCTCGGCCGTGCCGCAACGCGGCGGGTCAATCGTTGGGTGTCGGCGGCTCCAGTTCGATCGGATCCGTTTCGCTCCAACTGTCTCCACTCCAGCCTGCGATGGCGAGGTGGGGGTGGTGACGGGGTTGATCACGCAGGTAGGCGCGGACGTCGCCGAGCTGCTTGGGATTGACCGAATGGATGGAATAGCCCTTCGCCCACCGCAGGCCCGTGTGTCCTGGAGTCGGAGTGACCCCCAGGACAGCACTGCCTCCTTTCATCCGCTGCAACAGCCGCGGGATCTCAGTGGTCGGATGGAGTCGGGTCAGCAGGTGCACATGGTCGCTGACCATCCCGATCTCAAGTACCCGGGTACGCTCCTGCGCCCCTACGCGTCGCAGGAACTGCGTCAGGAAGCGTGCGAGTGTCAGGTCGATCAGCGGCGCGCGGTCGCGGGTGGTCCAGGTGAGATGGACATAGAGTCGGTGGAACATTCCTGAAGATGTGGCCGACATCTATCGGGACCATCATCCCCGCAACGCCGCAATGATCCAACGAACGCGTCGCCTCCGGCGACATGGCCGAGCCGCGGCTTTACGCCGCGGAGGTACGAGCTCCGAACTGTCCCAATGGCCGAGCAGCGGCTTTACGCCGCGGAGGGCTCGAGCGCCGAACTGTCCGCATCGCCGAGCCGCGGCTTCACGCCGCGGAGGCCCCGGAGGAGCTCTCCCCATCGCGCCATGGCCCACGAGACACCATCTTTCCCCCATGCCCCTCACCATCACCCTCCCCGATTGGATCGCGACGGTCGCGCACCCGGGGATGGTCGTGGCCGCGGACGATGACCGGATGCGGCTCGCGATCCGGCTGGCGCGGGAGAACGTGCTGCACGACACCGGCGGCCCCTTCGGCGCCGCGATCTTCGAGCGTCACACTGGCCGGGTGGTCGGCCTCGGCGTCAACGGGGTCCTCCGCCTCAACAGCTCGCTGGCCCACGCCGAGGTGGTGGCCCTCGCCGACGCGCAGTCGCGGCTCGGGTCCTTCACCCTCGGCGCCGAGGGGATGCCGACGCACGACCTCTTCACTTCCTGCGCACCCTGTGCGATGTGCCTCGGCGCCGTGATGTGGAGCGGCGTGAAGCGGCTGGTCTGTGCAGCGGCGCAGGAGGACGCGGAAGCACTCGGATTCGATGAAGGCCCCGTCTTCGCGGAATCGTATGCGCATCTCGTACGCCGTGGGGTCGAAGTGATCCCGGAGCTCCTGCGGGACGAAGCACGGACGGTGTTCGCGCTCTATCGCGAGCGGGGCGGACCGATCTACAACGGATGACCATGACCACCTCCTTCGACCTGATCGTCCTCGGGGGCGGCCCCGCCGGTGAGAAGGGGGCCGCCCAAGCGGCCTATTTTGGCAAGCGCGTGGCGCTGGTCGAGCGCGAAGCGTGGTTCGGCGGCGCGGCGGTCAACACCGGCACGGTCCCGTCCAAGACCCTGCGCGAGACGGCGCTCTACTTCTCCGGCCTCCGCCAGCGCGGGCTCTACGGGATCGATTACTCCCTCCGCGAGAACCTCACCGTTGCCGACTTCCTCCACCACACCGAAGCGGTCATCGGCGACCAGCGCCGGCTCATCGCCGAGAACATCGCCCGCCACCAGGTGACGGTGTTCCATGGGGAAGGGAGCTTTGTCGACGGACGCACGGTCGAAGTGCGCCCGTCCGACGGTGCGACCGTGCGCCTCACGGCCCCCGTCGTCCTGATCGCCACCGGCTCCTCGCCCCTCCGGCCGGCCGAGATCCCGTTCGATGACCGGATCATCTACGACTCCGACTCGATCCTCCGGATGGACCGGGTCCCGAAGACGTTGGCGGTGGTGGGCGGCGGAGTGATCGGCTCCGAGTACGCGTCGATCTTCACCGCCCTCGGCGTGCAGGTGACGCTGATCGACGGCCGCGACCGGCTCCTGCCGTTCGCGGACCACGACATCGTCGCGCGGCTCCAGCAACAACTGACGATGCTGGGCCAGCGCTTCGTTCTCGGCGCCAAGGTCGCGAATACCGAACGCGAAGAGCAGGGCGTGCGCCTCACCCTCGGCACCGGTGAGGTGATCGAGGCGGAACGGGCCCTCTTTGCCGCGGGGCGGTCGAGCAATGTCGAAGGGTTGGCGCTCGACCAGGCAGGGGTGACGATGGGGAAGCGGGGATTGATCCCCGTGGACGCGCATTACTGCACCAATGTCCCGGGGGTCTACGCCGCCGGCGACGTGATCGGTTTCCCGGCGCTCGCCTCGACCTCCATGGAGCAGGCGCGGGTCGCGATGGTCCACGCCTTCGACCTCGGCTACAAGGAGCGGATGAGCCCGGTACTCCCGCTCGCGGTCTACACCGTACCGGAGCTCGGGATGGTCGGGCTCACCGAGGAGGAAGCGCGCGCCAAAGGGGATGGCGCCGTCGAGGTCGGGCGGGCCGAGTATGCCCGGAACGCGCGGGCGCAGATCATGGGGGACCAGAGCGGGCTCCTCAAGCTGGTCTTCCGCGTGGAGGACAAGCGGCTCCTCGGTGTGCATCTCGTCGGCGAGCTGGCGAGCGAACTGGTGCATGTCGGCGCGGAGGTCGTGCGCACCGGCGGGACGATCGACGCGTTCATCGACGCGGTCTACAACTGGCCGTCCTTGAGCGACTGCTACAAGTACGCGGCCTACGACGGGCTGGGCGCGCTGAAACGGAGGATGGGATAGGATGATCGACCAGCCACTCTCCTTTGACGACGGGCAAGCCGCGCCGGGTCACGTCACCTGTTCCCGCTGCGGCGCCTCCGTGACCGAGTACTGGGCGGTCGACGGCGCGGTCCTCTGCGAGCGTTGCAAGGGTGAAGTGCTCGAGGCCCGCGGGTCACCCGAGGGTCGGATGGGCCGCGTCCTCAAGGCGCTGGCCTTCGGTACCGGGGGGATGATCGCCGGTGCCGTGGTCTGGTACGCGGTCGCCAAGTTCGCGAATCTGCAGCTGGCGCTGATCGCGATCCTGCTCGCCTGGCTCGTCGGCAAAGGCGTCTTCCTCGGCTCGGGCAAGCGGGGCGGACGCGGCTACCAGGTGATGGCCGTGGCCCTCACCTGGTTCGGGATCGGCGCGGCGCTCGCGCCGTTCCAGTTCGAAGGATTCGCCCAGCACGCGGCGCAGGTCGCGGACAGTGCCCGGGCCGTCGATACGGCGGCCACCTCGCCCACCGCGATGAGCGACTCGCAAATGAACGCCGAGCTTGCCAAGCTCGACACCGCCATCGTGCAAGCACCGAAGCACGCGGCGGCGCCGAGCGATGGGCTGGCGATCCTTCTCGGCCTGGGCGCGCTCCTGCTGCTGGTGCTGAGCCTCCCAGTCCTCGTGATCGTCAACAGCGGATCTTTCATCATTGTCATCATCTACGGCATAGGTCTCTACGAGGCGTGGAAGCTCACGCGCCACACGGATCCGCTCGTCAGCGGCCCGCATCCCGTGGGGATGCACTAGCGAGTGTCGGACGCGTCGCCGGTCTTCCCCGCGCCGACCCGGTGTCCCCGCTGCGGGACCGCCCTCGCCGTCGGGCTCTTCCGCTGTCCCGCCTGCCAGGCGCTGGTCTACGCCGACGTGCTGACCGAGCTCGCCCGGATGGCGGACGCGGCCGCCGCCGAGGGGCATCTCGCCGTCGCTACCCAGCGCTGGCATCAGGCGCTGGAGCTTCTCCCATCGGACGCAACGCAACGCGCCACCATCGATGTCAAGCTTGAAGCGCTCGGCGCGCGGATGGAGCGAGGGGAAGGGAAGGGGCCTGCGCTGTCCAAGGGGACGAAGCGGGGGGTCTGGGCGGCGGCGGTCGCCGGCGCCGCCTTCCTGGTGACGAAGGGGAAGCTCCTCCTGGTGGGGCTCACCAAGGCGGGGGCGCTCCTGTCGCTCTTCGCCTTCCTCGGGATCTACTGGCGTGAATGGGGGTGGGCGCTCGCGGCGGGGATCGTCGTGTCGCTCTACCTGCACGAGCTCGGGCATGTCGTGGCGCTCCGGCGGTACCGCATCCCCGTGAGCGCACCGATGTTCATCCCCGGCTTCGGCGCCTACGTGCGGCATGGCGCGCTCCCCACCGCGCGGATCGGCGCGCGGGTGGCCCTCGCGGGACCGGCCGCCGGCCTGCTCGCCGCCGCGGTGGCGCTCGGTCTGTACGCGTTGACGGGGAACGACTACTGGGCCGCCATTGCCCACCTTGGCGCCATCATCAACCTGGGCAACCTCATCCCGGTGTGGCTGCTCGACGGAGTGCGCGCCGTGGCGCCGCTGGACCTCGGGGCCCGGATCGGATTCGGCGCGGCGCTGATCGTCGTGGCCGTCGTCACCCGCGACCCGGTGGCGGCGGTCGTGGCGCTCGGCACCGCGGCCGCGCTCGCGTTCGGTGGGCGGGGTGGGGCGGGCGACCGCGGGGCATTGGTCTATGGACTGGGTGTGATCGCCGGCCTGGGGGTGGTCCTCGCCCTCGGAAAGTGACCCTCCCCCTGTAAAAACCCCGCCTCCCTGCCCATTGTTCTGCTATCCCTCAACGAGCTCCCGATGCGCCTCGGTCGGCGTCCGGCCCCACTCCTGGTGACCCTCCTCCTCGCCGCGTGCGGGGGGAACCACCGGCCATTGGGCACCATCACGCCGGTGGCGGAGCGCGGGACGCACGAGATCAAGCCGCTCAGCGCCCCCCGGCACGAGATCGTCCCGCTCGACTCCACCCGCCCGCACGTGGTTCTGCCCCTTGACGCAGCGGGGCACGAGATCGTCCCGCTCGATTCCGCGCACACGATCCGCCGGCTTGCTGAGGCGACCCGCCCGGTCCATGAGATCCGTCCCCTGCACGACAGCGCGGTGGCGGTGCGCGAGATCGTCCCACTCGATACTGCGGTGGCGCCGCTCGACGGCACGAAATGGCAGGGGGAGAACTTCGAAGGCACGCTGAGGCTCGAATTCCTGGTCGGCGGGATCCTCCGCTACACGACGCCGAACGGCACCTGGACCAACGGCACGTGGCAGCAGCAGGCGAACGTCATCACTTTCGAGATGAATTCGCACTACGCCGATTACACCGGTCGCCTCCGCGGCACGCGGATGACGGGGGCCGGGCACAACCGGACCGGCCGCACGTGGGACTGGTCCGCCGTACGCGAATGAAGATCCTCCGTCCAGGAGCGCACGATATGAACCGCCTCGCCCTCCGCCCCTTCGCCATCGCGCTCGTCGCGACCCTCACCGCCACGCTGGCGCACCCTCTCACGGCCCAGAGCCTCGAAGGCTCCAAGTGGTCCATCGAGCAGGAAGGGGTCGATACCCCGGTCCTCTGGTGGCTCGGCAGCCAGGGCCGCGTCCGCACGGGCGATCTCGGCGCCATCCTCCCCGGCTACAAGTGGAAGCAGGCGGGGGACAGCCTCGTGGTGACGGTGGGGGACACCCTTCGCTTCGCCGGTGTGCAGATGGCCAATCGCCTCGTCGGCGTGCGGTCGGGACCGCGGCACCAGGAAGGGTGGTGGAGCGGTGCTAGGACCGACGGCCCGACCGCCGTCGCGGCCGCGCCGACCACCCCCGCGGGGCCGACCGTCATCCCGACACCGCCCACCGCGGAACCGATGAGCCGTCCGACCGACGCTCCGATCACGAGTCCGCCGCCCCGCCAGCTCCGCCGCATCTCGAGAGAGGGGGAAACGCCGGCGGCCACGCCGTCAGAGCCAGCGACGAGCGGCGACGGGCACGAGATCCGGCGGCTCGCTCGCCCCGGGGCCCGGGCCGCCGCCACCATCAGCGACTTCCCGCCGACCGTTCCGGTGCCCGCCGACGTCCTGGTCGGGACGTGGGTCAGGGCCGAATCCGACGGCGTCCTCGAGGCGATCGAGGCCAAGGCCGACGGGAGTTTCCTGATGGTGCTCACCACCGGCGGCAAGGCGACGGGGCGTTGGATCAACGGCCCCGAGGGGACCCGCGCGGAGGTCAGCGGGACCGCCAACAACGCCGTGATGCGGCTTTGGCAGGAGGGCGGGGAACTCCGGGTGGTGATCCTCACGGCGGCCGGAGCGCGGCGGACGCTGCACCTCCGCCGCCAGGGCTGACCCGCCGCTGATGGCGCGCCCCCGGTCGTCCCGCAAGCATGCCCCCGATGACGCCGCGTCCCTCGCGCGTCGGGCCGAGGTGCAGGATGCAGAGACCGCCGCGGACTTCCTCGAGGGGGAGTCCGACACCACCCTCGTCGATGTCCTGCAGCGCGTCTCTCCCGGCGTGGCGCAGGACATCATCGCCGAGCTCCCGGGCGCGCGGCAGAGCCGGGTCTTCCAGCTCGCCCCGGAGACCATCTCGGAGCAGTGGCAGGTCAACGCCGGCTATGGGGAGGACTCGGTCGGGTGGTTGATGGAGCCGCCGCTGGCGGTCTTCACGCCCGAGATGACGGTGGCGGAGACGGTCGAACGGGTGCGCGTGCTGGCCAAGCGCGCCCTCGTCACGTACGGCTTCGTGGTCGACCCGGGCGAGCGGCTCATCGGCCTCGTCACCATGCGCGATCTCCTGCTCTCCGACCGTGCCCAGAAGCTCGGCGACGTGATGCTGCGCGAGCCCTTCGCCCTCAAGGCGTCGGAGCCCGCCGGCAGCGCGATGAAGGAGGTGCTCAACCGGCACTTCCCGGTCTATCCCGTCATCGACGACAAGTCGAAGCTCGTGGGCCAGGTCCGCGGCAATGCCCTCTTCCAGGAGCGGGTGTTCGAACTCTCGGCACAGGCCGGATCGATGGTCGGCGTCGATGAAGAGGAACGCCTCGCCACCCCGCTCCTCCGATCGCTCAAGTTCCGGCACGGGTGGCTCCAGCTCAATCTCCTCACCGCCTTTCTTGCCGCCGCGGTCGTCGGCTACTTCCAGGGGACGATCGACCAGCTCACGATCCTGGCGATGTTCCTCCCGGTCCTTGCCGGACAATCGGGCAACACCGGCTGCCAGGCGCTGGCCGTGACCCTCCGCGGGATGACGCTCGGCGAGCTCGACGCCGGCAAGGCCCGTGTCCTGGTCGCCAAGGAGGCCTTCCTCGGCTTCCTGAACGGCGCGATCGTCGGGATCGTGGCGAGCGTGGGGATGGCGGTCACCGCCCTCGCGCAGGACAATCCCCACGCCTGGCAGCTCGCGGGGATCGTGTGGGTGGCGCTCACCATCAGCTGCGTCGTGAGCGGGCTCGCGGGCGCCCTGATCCCTCTTTTCCTGAAGCGAATGGGGTTCGACCCCGCCACGGCGTCGAGCATCTTCCTCACCACGATGACCGACGTCTGCTCGATGGGGCTCTTCCTCCTGCTGGCGACCCTCCTCATCCAGTGAGCCCGACCTCTCCCCAGGACCGCCTCCTCGGGATGTGGCGCCGGCTCGCCCCACTGCCGGGTGGACGGCGCCTCTTCAGCTGGATCCTCGGCTGGATCATCCCGTACAGCGGGACCATCGGCGCGCGGGTCCGGCTGCTCGAGCCGGGGCATTGCATCCTTCTCCTCCGCGACCGCCGCGGGGTCCGCAACCACCTCCGCTCCATCCACGCCGTGGCGATCACCAACGCCGGGGAGCTCGCCAGCGGCCTCGCGATGACCACGGCGCTCCCGCCCGGCACGCGCGCCATCGTGACCCAGCTCGCCACCGAGTACGTGAAGAAGGCGCGCGGGGTCATCGTGGTGGAGTGCCGAGTGAAGGACCCCCCGCGTCCAGCGGTTCCGATGGATGTGCTGGTGGAGTCCACCCTCACCGACGCCGCGGGCGACATCGTGGCGCGGGTGCAGGCGAAGTGGCTTGTCGCTCCGCCCGAGTTGGGACGGAAGTGACGAGCGCGGCCATCGAGAAATTCTTCGCCCACACCGGCGTCACGGTCCCGCTCATCGGCGGGCCGATGTATCCCTGCTCCAACCCGGAGCTCGTCGGCGCCATCTCGGCCGCCGGCGCCCTCGGCGTCCTCCAGCCGATCTCCCTCACCTATGTCCACGGCCACGAGTATCGCGCCGGGATCCAGCTCATCACCCGACTCGCCGGCGGCCGCCCGATCGGGATGAACGCCCTGATCGAGGCTTCCTCACGCACCTATCAGGCACGGATGGAACGCTGGATCGACGTCGCCCTCGAGGAAGGAGTAAAGTTCATCCTCACTTCGCTCGGCAACCCCCGCTGGGTGGTGGAGCGGGCCCACGCTGCCGGTGCGGTCGTCTATCACGACGCTACCGAGCGGAAGTGGGGCGACAAGGCCCTCCAGGCCGGCGTGGACGGGCTGATCGGGGTCAACGACCGGGCGGGAGGTCACGCCGGCGGACGCTCGCCTGAGGCGCTCCTCGACGAACTGGCGCCCCTCGGGCTGCCGGTGGTCTGTGCCGGCGGGGTGGGGGACCCGGAGCAGTTCGCCCGGATGCTCCGGCTCGGGTACGCCGCCGTCCAGTGCGGCACCCGCTTCATCGCGACCACCGAGTGCAACGCCAGCGAGGCGTACAAGCAGGCGATCATTGCCGCGGAGCCGGAGGACGTGGTCCTCACCGACCGTCTCACCGGCGTCCCCGTCGCGGTGCTCAATACCCCCTCGGTGCAGCAGCTCGGCCTGCACGCGGGGCCGCTGGCGCGGTGGCTTCTCCGCCAGCCGCGCACAAAGCACTGGATGCGCACGCTCTACGCGATCCGCGCCGCGATACGGCTCAAGAAGTCGCTTCATGAGGAAACGGCGAAGGACTTCTGGCAGGCAGGCAAGAGCGTTGGGGGAATCGAGGGCGTCCTGCCGGCAGGGGAGATCGTGCGGGCCTTCGCAGCTCAGGTAGGAAGGTAGGAAGGGAAGAAGGTAGGAGGGGGCGTTCCGCTATATTTGGCCGTTCCCACGCACCACGCACCACGCACCACGCACCAGGTCAAATGGCCACCATCACCCGCCGCACCACCCCCACCGTCCGCATCGGCCAGATCCTGGTCGGCTCGGGCCACCCCGTTGTGGTCCAGTCGATGACCAACACCGACACCGCCGACGTCGGGTCGACGATCCTGCAGGTGCGGCAGCTGGTGGAGGCGGGGAGCGAGCTGGTCCGGGTGACCGTCAACAATGAGGACGCCGCGAGCGCGGTGCCCGCCATCGTCGCGGGGCTCGAGCGGGCGGGGATCCACGTCCCGATCGTGGGCGACTTCCACTACAACGGCCATCTCCTCCTCACCAAGTTTCCCGAAACGGCCGCGGCCCTGGCCAAATACCGCATCAACCCGGGGAACGTCGGCGGGAAGCGGAAGGACGAGCACTTCGGCGCCATCGTCGAAGTGGCGCTCCGTCACGCCAAGCCGGTGCGCATCGGCGTCAATTGGGGCTCCCTCGACCAGGAGCTCCTGACCCGGATGATGGACGCCAACGCCTCCGCGGCCGACCCTCTCGACGCCCGCGAAGTGACGATGGAAGCGATGGTCGAGAGCGCGCTCCAGTCGGCGGCCTTTGCCGAAAAACAGGGGATGCCGCATGACCGGATCATCCTCTCGGCCAAAGTGTCCGGGGTGCAGGACCTGGTGGATGTCTACCGCAAGCTCGCCGCCCGCTGTGACTACCCCCTTCACCTCGGCCTCACCGAGGCGGGGTTGGGTTCCAAGGGGATCGTGGCGAGCACCGCGGGGCTCTCGATCCTGCTGCAGGAAGGGATCGGCGACACCATCCGGG
>JANLXK010000343.1:0-2912 GCA_031365045.1 Gemmatimonadota bacterium
ATGACCTCTCCATTCCGGGTGGCAGGGTCTCCTACCGCGGCGACCTGTACCGCCGGGATGGTGGGCTCGGGGAAGATGAGGAGATGGTCGTCGCTGCTCCCGCCCACCATCAGGTCGGCCCGCACTTCCCGCGCGAGGCGCTGGACGGTGACCATGCACTCCACCGGCACCTTGGGCGGGAAGGGGGAATCGAAGCGGGCCCAGATCTTCTCGAACCGCGGGTCGACCTGGGCCCGTAGGAGCGCGAGTTCGGGCGACGAGATGTCGGCGCTCAAGGTGCTCGGCGTGTTGGTGCCGAGCCAGTTCGAGCCGCGGAAGAGGAACGACCGCACCCGGCCGTCGATGAAGTAGGTCCAGACCTCAGCGGAACTCGCGCCGGGGTCGTTGAGCGAACGGGCGTGTGCGCGGAGCGCGATCTCCGCGTCCGCGACGCTCGTGGGGAGCCCGGAGCGCTGCATCTCCGACCGATCGGCGGCCTCGGCCCTCACCCGGTCGCGGTCGCCGGCGCCGAGGGTCCACACCACGCGGAGCGGATCGCCGTGGCGGAGGTACATCAGGCCGCGGTCGTCGAGGATCCGTTCGCCGCGCCGGGGATCGCGGGGGTCGCTCCCTTCGCGGGCGCCCGACTGGCCCAGGGCGAAGCTGTCGCTCGTGACGCAGGGAGCGATCGGGGCCCACGGTTCGTGAAAGAGGGTGCGGCGACCGGGGTCGACGACGCGGTACCGCTCGTTGGCCACGACCCAGCGCCGCAGATGTTCGCGGAGACGGTCGCCCTCCTCCCGGACGTCGGTCGCGTCGCGCCTGAGCCAGAAGCGGCGGATCCAGGCGGGAGCGTCGGCGGGGGAAAGGGTCTCGAGCCCGGCGAGCTCAGCGACCTCGGTGATCCAGGCGAGGTCCTGCCGATAGAGCCGGAGCCCATCGGAGCTGAGGGCCGCGAGCCCCGAGTCGTAGCTCGCGGCGGCGGCGTCGAGGTCGCCGGTGCCGGCGAGGGCGCGGGCCCGCTCGAGCGCCGCGGTGGAGCGATCCCCGCCTGTGGCCACGAACTCGTTGAAGACCTGCCCCGCTTCCTCATACCGCCGTTCGAGGAGCGCGAGCCGGCCGTGGATGAAGAGAAGGTCGGGGGTGACGACGCCGAGCGACTCGGCGCGGGCGAGCGCGGTGCGGAGCCATGCTGGTTGGTCCCGCTCGCCCTGGGGAAGGAGGACGTGACCGATGCTGGTGAGCGCCCCGATATGCCGCGGGTCGCGCGCCAGGACGGCGCGGATGTGCGAGGCCCAAGCGGCGCGATTGGGGAGGCCGGGGAAATGGGTGAGGCTGAAGAGGGGGTTCGCGCCGCTTTCATAGAGTGCCAGGCGCGAGAGCGCGAGTCCGAACCAGGGCTCGGCCAGCTGCGGGTCGCGAAGCGCCGCCTCTTCGAAGTGACGGATCGCCTCCTGGTAGGCGCCCCACGCGCCGGTGCGGGTGGCGCGGTCGAGGGCGTCCCGCCCCTGGGAGAGTTCGTGCTGGGCGCGGAGATCGCCGCGCGTGACGTCGAGATGGCTCAGGTCCTGGCGCGCCAGTGCCTGGCCGTCCAGTCGAGGGGCGGCCAGGCAGAGGACGAGCAGGAGCAGGGACCGATGGGAGGATGGCATCATCGGGGGAGACGCCCGATAGGTGGCGATCCCCACACGCGGTCGGCTAGTGGGCGGCGAGCGCCCGCGTGATGGCGGAGCGGACGGTCACCCGGGTCTCGGTGCGGAGGGCCAGCGCGAGCTGGGCCTTGGCGGCGTCGCCACCGACCTGCGCCGCGGTCTGCACCGCCGCGACCGCGAAGAGGGGGTCATAGTCCCCGACGGCGTGGAGGGCGACGGTGGTGGCGCGGGCCGGGTCGTTGTGGGCGAGTGCGTCCAGGGCCGTGGTGCGCATGTCACGGGTCTCGCTCGCTGCGGTCATCCGTTCGAGGGCGGCCGTGGCCTGCGGATCATGGATCGGCGTGAGTCCGTCCACGGCGGCGTACCGGACGGTGGGGCTCTTGTCCGCGCCGGCGGCGTCGAGCAACAGCGAGAGGGCGGCCACGCCGCGGGAGGCGAGGACCGACACCGCCTGGCGCCGGACGCCGTTGTTCGGATCGGCGCGGTACATCGGCTCGGCCACGGCGATGGCCGCGTTCCGGTCGAGCCGCATCAGGACGCCGAGCGCGGTGCCACGTACACCGCCATCCTGATCGCGCAGGGCGGAGGTGACGATCGCGCGGCCCTCGGCGGTCGAGTCATGGGCCATCTGGTTCAGGGCCACCTGGCGGAGCCACGACGAGTGCTCGTTCAGCACGATCAGGCGACGCGCGGCGACCGCTGCGGGATCGGTGCTCCCCTGCAGCGTCACCAGCGCCCAGTTCCGCCCGGCGAAGTCGAGGTCGTGTTCCGCCATCGCCGCGAGCTCGGCCGGGGACTGGTCGCCGGTGACCGTGCCAAGGAGCCAGCCGCCCTCATCGAAGCGGAAACTGAGCGGCTCGGAGGGAAGGGCGAGCGCGAAGGTGTCCACCACTTTCGAGACCATGATCTCGCGCCGGAGGACCGAGTCGCGGGTGATGATCCGGATGGTGGCCGGGAAGGTGAAGCGCGGGTGGGTGGCGTCGATCGGCTGGGTCTGCCGGACGACGATGTGGAGCGTCTTCAGGGCCGGGGCCCAGTGGCGCTGGAACTGGACCTTGGGATAGCCGATGCCATAGGCCCACTGGTCGAAGAACCAGTCCAGATCCTCGCCCGAGACCTTCTCCATCGCGGCGGCGTAGTCCGCCGTCTCGACCGGCTCGTAGGCGTTGTCGGTGAGAAAGCGCTGCATGCCGGCCCAGAAGATCGAATCGCCCAGCAGGCGGCGCAGCTGGTGGGCCACCTGCGCGCCCTTCGGATAGACGTGGCCACTGAAGAAGAGAT
>JANLXK010000374.1:0-1618 GCA_031365045.1 Gemmatimonadota bacterium
CTACGCGCCTACGCGCCCTCGAACGCCGACGCCATCCGATCGCAGTCGGCGGCGCCGAGTCCGACCTCCCGCGCGACCGCTCGCCAGCCCGCCACGGCCCGTCCCACCGCTCCGGCGATCGTCCGCGCGGCCGTGGGAGTCAGCCCGAACCACTCCGCGCCCTCGAGCGCCACGTCGAGACTCGCGGTGGTGTCGCCCGCGATGGTGAGCGCCGTGCTGAGCACCCGGGGCCGCACGTCGGCCGGTGTCGGGTTGAGGTCGTACGCCGGCGCGAGGGTCCAACCATCGATCCCCGCATACAGCACGCCGTGATTCCGCAGATGGTCATCGGTATTCGCGATCAACACGTTGAACACCATCCGCCGCCAGAGTTCCTCGGCGCTGCGGGTGGGCGTGGCCCCCTGACGGCGGAGCGCCTCGGCGATCTCGGGGTAGGAATGCGGCTCGGGGTCGTTGTCACGCGCCCCGAGGAGCGTCATCGCGGAGAGGAAGGGGACCCGGTGTGCGCCCTGCCGGTCAAATCGTCGCACCACCAGGACGCGGCGCCCCGCCACCACCTCCAATCGCCCGACCGCGGTATCCACCCCGGCCCGCTCCGCCAGCGCCAGCGCCACCCGCTCCCACTCGACCACCGGCCAGGTATCGGATGGCTTCGGGAACTTCGCGATCGCGAGAGTCCCATCCCGATCCCGCACGGAGGCCTTGGGACGGGCGCCGCCGAGGGATGAGCCGGGTGCCAGGAGCAGCGCGAGATCCTCGTCGCTCTCCTGACCCTGCTCCACCCGGTCCGTCGCGGCCAGTAGTCGCGGGAGATCCACCAGCGGCGGCACCGCGGGGCGACGGTCGGCCAGGAAGGGTCCCCCTTCGAGCGCGGTGAATCGCAACGCGCCCTGGCGGGTCAGGTCGTGTACACCGAGGAGATAGTCGAGCTCGTGCAGCGCGCGCGGAGGGCTTCCTTCCCGCGTGGCGGCTCGGCGTTCAACGCGCTGCATCAAGACACGTCCCCAGCGGTCGGGCGCGGAGTCGCTGAAGGCGCCGAAGAGGGCCCGGTCGTTGGGAGGGTAGGTCATCCCCGAGGCAAGCTGCAACGCGGGCTCGAGCGCGAACCGGTCGGGACGGGCCAGCCACCCGGGCTCGTACTCGAACCCCGCCCGTTCCCCACCCCGCGCGCTGACGGCGCGCAGCCGCCCAACTGGCACCGCGCGCCCCTCCAGGTCAAGGTAGACCGAAGCACCACGCGGATCGGGCATCGGCTATTCCGGGACCGGTCGGCGCCGAGTCCGGACCCGCTGCGGGAGCCGCTCCTGCTCCAGGGCTTGGCCGATCAGGTCCCCCGTGGGCGCCGCGACCTGGGCCAGCGGGTCGAGGAGGCCCAGGACCCAGAGGACCGTGGCGTAGATGCCGAGGGAGACCCCCGGATCACCCCGCTCCACCCGCAGCAGGGTCGGTGCGGAGATCTGGGCACGTTCGGCCACCACCGCTGCTCGCAGGCTGCGGCGGATGCGTGCGCTCCGGATATCTGCGCCCAGCTGGCGCAGCGTTCGGGCGACGGGAAGGGGTAGGTTCGGTGTTTCGCGGCCCATAACAATATATCTCTTGTGTAATAATCCATATGATA
>JANLXK010000429.1:0-3797 GCA_031365045.1 Gemmatimonadota bacterium
CTCTCCGAAAACCGGAGAGGGGGTGACTCCGTGAATACGGTACGGTCGGCGTGAATCGGGTGACGACTGTTCCGGACTTTCGTCCGATCGTAGGCGATGCCGCGTGAAGCACCTCAGGGCGCGAAGCAGATCGCTCGTGAATTTCGTCGGGAGCCTACTCGCCCCGAGCGGGAAGCTTGGGAGTGCCTTCGTCACCGGCGGTGCCTTGGACTCAAGTTCCGCCGACAAGAGGCAGTGGGGAGCTTTGTACTTGATTTCTACTGCGCCGCGCTGCTGCTCGGACTTGAGATCGACGGCCCGACACACCGGACGGATGGGGCGGCGGAGCGCGACGCCGAGCGTGACAATGCCATCAGGGCGCAAGGGATCGAGATCGTTCGGATCGCCGCCGACCGTGTGTCAATGGCGACCCTCGAGAACGCGATCAAGCCGTTCCTGGATAGGCGCCGATGGGAGTGATCGACTTGCGGAGTCACCCCCTCTCCGATTTGCGGAGAGGGGGAGGGGGGTGAGGCGGAACAAGGGCGATGCTGACCGACCAGCCACGGCTATCCCCGCAGCCCCTTCACCGCCCTCGCGATCCGCGCCGCGAATCCTTTGCGATGTCACCCCCCTCTCCGATCTCCGGAGAGGGAGGAGGGGGAGTGGGGCGGCTAGGGGGTGAGGTCCTTCACCGCCTTCACCATCCGCTCGGCGAACCCCTTGCTCCGCACGTTGGGAAAGAGCTGCGTCACTCGGCCCGCGGGATCGATGACGACGGCGTTCCGATGCATCCCGATAAAGGTGTTGCCGTACAACGTCTTCTCGCCCCAGGCGCCGTACCGGGTCGCGACCGCATGATCTTCGTCCGCCAGCAGCGTGAACGGAAGCTTGTATTTCTTCCGGAAGCTCGCGTGACTCGCGACCCCGTCGGGCGAGACGCCCAGGACGATGATCCCGGCGCGCTCGACGTCGGCCCAGGTGTCGCGGAAAGAGCAGGCCTGGGCGGTGCAGACGTCGGTGTCGTCCTCGGGGTAAAAGTAGAGCACCACCCACTTCCCGCGGAGCGACGTCAGCACGAGTCGCTTGCCGCTATCGGTGGGGAGCGTGAAGGTCGGCGCCAGGGCGCCGACCTTGAGCGCGGCGACCGCCCTCACGGCACCACGACGCGCGGCACGCTCAGCGCATCACGGAGCCGGAGGAAGGGGTATTCATTGTTCCGGCGCAGATCGCGGTCCATGAAGTTCCAGGTCACCAGTCCATCCTCGCTTTCGGGCTCGAGGAGGTACGCGGCAAAGACGCCGAGCCGCTGGCGGGTCGGGACGAAGAACCAGCCAGCGGGCACCTGGGCGGGACGCGCGTTCCAGTTCCCATCGACGCTCACGGTGCGATGCCCTTCGAACGGGAACGGCGCCGCGCTGAGGCTGTCGATCTTGAACGCCTCCACCCCGCCCTGCCAGGGCGCGGTGAGCCGTTCGACCGTGACCCCCTGCATCCGGAGGAGTGCCACGATGCCGGAGTGCTGCGGCGGCAGGAAGTAGCCTTCGGCCAGCGGTTCCCGTCGCGCGCCGATGAAGCGATCGAACACCGGCATCCGGATGGTCTTGAAGACGCCGGTGCGCTTCCTGCGCGCGTACATCCCCGACCCGTCACCATCGGGCTCGGTGAGCTCGGCGATCACGTCCTGCTCGACGGCGGGGCCGAGGATCGACCGGGTGACCACCGAATCGGGGTGCCACCGGTCGGAGCGCGCGATCACGTCGCGCAGCTCGGCACGGCGCTCCACGACGAGCGAGAGGAGCTCGCGGACGAAGTTGCAGGTGACGTCGATCCGGGTGTGGAGGTCGGCGTTGCTGTACGCCTCGCTCAGGATCGACACCCGGCCGCGGAGCCCGTTCCAGTTGGTGCCGAAGCGGGGGCGCGGGTCGTAGGTCTCCCAGCCGAGTTTGAGCGAGTCGGGGGTCTGGTCACGGAAATTGCCGTACGGGAACGTTTCCTGATGATGCCGGGTGCGCATTCGTGCACGGACCTCGGGGAGGACCCGGTCGCGCACCCAGTCGTTGGCGGCGGGGCTGTTGGGATTGAGCCCCGGCGACCAGGTGAGGAGGTAGCCGTGATAGCTGCCGTTGGTCGTGTGGAGGTCGACGAACACATCGGGGTCCCACGCGGCGAGGAGCGCTTCGGCGCCGCGGGTCTCGGGGGCCTCGCTCTTCAGGTAGTCACGGTTGAGGTCGAGTCCCTGGCCATTGGCGCGGATCCCGACCGTCGCGGGGCCGTTCTGTCCGGGACGATTCACCTCGCCCGCGGCCCAGTGGTCGTTCCCATCGCTATTGTAGATCGGGACGACGATGAGCACGACGCTGTCGAGCAGCGGCCGCAGGGCGCCGAGGGTGAGGTCGCGCAGGAGCATCTGCACCGCCTCTTTCCCCTCGACCTCACCGGCGTGGATGTTGGCCTGGACCCAGACCACCGGTTTCCCGCTCCGGTGCGCGGCTGCGGCGTCGATCAGGAGGGGGCGGGAGGCGAGCACGTAGGGGATGCTCTTCCCTTCGGGGCTCCGGCCCAGCTCGCCCACCTGGATCTCGGCCCCGCGGAGGCGGAGCGAGTCGAGGAAGGCGGTCACGTCGGCGTACGTCGAGGTCTCGGCCCAGCCGGTCCGCTCGGGACGGGTCTGCTGGGCGCAGAGGGCCACGGGGATCGCCACCGACAGCGTGAGGGCCTTCATGACAGCGCGGTGGGGTCGCATCGGGTACCTTTCGTGGTTCTTCGGGAGGTTGGATGACCGATCGCAACTCGTCAGGGCCGGGTCCCGGACCCCTGATGGACCCCCTCGGCCAGCTGATCCAGCAGGGCCGGGAGGCCGCCGAATATCTCTGGCAAGTGCCGGAGGACGTCGCCACTCGGCAAAAAGTCGGGGGGCTGCTCGCGCAGATCCACGCCGAAGCGACGGCGCAGGGGAAGCGGGAGATGCCGGCCATCTGCGAGACGATCAGTCCCGCCGTCAATTGGGCGCCGACCCCGCACGCCGTGGAACTGCTGCAGGACGGGTTCGAGCGCCTCCACAAACTTTGGCTCGCGACCCGGTCAGGTCTCGCCTAACGCAACCCGGAGTCCTTATGGCGGTCAAGCTCAATTCCAAACAGATGGCGCAAATGGGGTTCCTCGAGCCGTTCGGGCGCCAGCTCACCTCATTGTCCTCGCTCATCGAACAGATGGCGGCCCCCAAGGCCGATGAGCAGCTGAGCCGCAACCTCCTCCGCATCTGCAGTTCCAGCAAGGTCCAGTGCATGGGGTTCGGCCTGGGACGGATGGCCGACGTGCTGGGCCAGATGGAGATGGCGGCCCGGAGGTCCGGCGGCGGTGCCACGAAGTTCCGGACCCTGCGCGAGAACATGAGCGCGCTCAAGCAGGCCTACGACGTGGCGCTCAAGAACGCCTCGACCGAGGTCGCGCACGCCGCGGAAGAACCCGAGGGGAGCGCCCCGGTCCGCTGACCTCAGAGGAGCCCCAAGGTGAAACGCCGGCTCCCCAGCGGGACCCGGCGTCTGCTTTCTGGCGTGGGACCAACGGCTACACGAGGTCCTTCATACCGAACCGCCCGAGCAGGGCGACCATCCCCGGCCGGGCGAGGAGCTTGTCGATCAGCGGTCCCGCCAGGAGCATGAACATCGCGTTGACCAGACCGCCGATGAGGACGTTGACCCAGACGAGCGCACCCAAGATCCCGAACGCCCCGACGTAGGCGAAGATCGTCCAGAGAACGCCGGGGATCCCCGGCGGCGGGGTCAGGTCGAACATCGGGAACTCCTGAGCTGGTG
>JANLXK010000390.1:0-4001 GCA_031365045.1 Gemmatimonadota bacterium
CGCGGGGTACTACGGGCGCTGGGTGGATGCCCTCATCATGCGGCTGGCCGACGTGACGCTCGCCTTCCCGACGCTCCTCCTCCTCATCGCCGTCGCCGCGGCGGTGCGCCCGAACCTGGCGCTCACCTTCGTGCTGATCGGCGTGGTGGGCTGGGCCGGGATGGCGCGCCTGGTGCGCGGGCAGGTGCTGGTACTCCGGAGTGCCGAGTCCGTGCAGGCCGCCCGCGCACTCGGCGCGCCCGACCTCCGGATCCTCTTCCGGCACCTGCTGCCGAATGTCCGCGCCCAGGTGATCGTCGCGGCGACCTTGGGGATCGCCGGCGCGATGATGGCGGAAGCGGCGTTGAGCTTCCTCGGCCTGGGTGCCCAGCCCCCGACGCCGAGCTGGGGGGCGATGGTGAGCGATGGACGGGATCTCCTGCGGGTGGCGCCTTGGGTGAGCTTCGCCCCGGGACTCGCGATCGGGCTGGCGGTGCTGGGGTTCAATCTGGTGGGGGACGGTCTGCGGGAGGCGTATGACCCCAAGATGAAGGAACGGTGATGGCGTACGACGTGAAGGCACTGCGCAAAGAGGAATTTCCCTGGGCCGACCAGAGGATCTACCTCGATCATGCCTCGCTCGGGCCGCTTCCCGCGCGCACGCTCCGCGCGATCAACGAGTTCAACGCCCGGCGAAGCATCCCCTGGCAGGTCGACCCCGAGGACTTCAGCGATATCCCGGGCGCGGCGCGCGCCGTCGGCGCTCGCCTGGTGAACGCGGACGTGGAGGAGATCGGGCTGGTCCAGACCGCCTCGCTCGGGCTGGCGCTGGCGGCGCACGCCCTCCCGTTCACCGAGGGCGACCTGATCGTCGCGAGCGACAAAGAGTTCCCCTCCAACATCTACCCCTGGAAGCTCCTCAAGGAACGCGGGGTGGGGCTCGAGATCATCTCCTGCACCCCCGAGGGGTGGCCCGACGAGGACGCCCTCTTCCGCCAGCTCGCCGATCCGCGAGTGAAAGGGATCGCGGTCTCCGCCGTGCAGTTCGCGACCGGATATCGGGTGGATCTCGCCCGCTTCTCCGCGGAGACGCGGAAGCGGCACAAGTACCTGATCGTCGATGCCATCCAGGGCGTGGGGATCCACCCGATCGACGTGAAGGCGACTCCGGTGGACATCCTCACCTGCGCCGCCCAGAAGTGGCTCCTCGGCCCCTGGGGCGCGGGGTTCATTTACGCGCGGAAGGGACTGATCCCGTCGCTCACGCCGACGGTGGCGAGCTGGCTGGGCTACTCGGAGAGCGATGACCTGACCCGGCTGACCTCGTACTCCGGTGAGTATCGTCCCAATGCGCGCCGATTCGAGATCAGCGGGCACGCGCTGCAGGATCTCGTGGGGTACACTGCTTCGTCAGGTCTCCTCCTCGAGCTCGGCATCCCCGCCATCGCGGCGCACGTCCGTTCGATCCATGCGCCGGTGGTCGAGGCCGCGCGGAAGAAGGGGATCCCGCTGGCGACGCCGCAGGATGGAAGAAGTGCGGGGACGCTCGCGCTGCGTCCCGCCGATTCCGCGGCGACCCACGCCAGTCTCCGTGCGGGGGCCATACACTGCTCGGTGCGCGAGGGGGTAGTGAGGCTCAGCCCCCATTGCTACAACACGATGCAGGAGATGGAGCAGGTAGCGGAACTTCTCGTGCCGTGAGTCGATGATGACCTTCCCGTTCAACACCCCCTGTACGGCCCGCACCTTCAAGTCCGCGGAATGGATGGAGGCGTACCGGGAGCTGCACCGCGATCTCCGGTTGCCTGACAACCTCGATCCCACTGCCGTAGGTCCGTCGGTGTTCGGCTGGTATGGCACCACGATCTGGAACGGCCACCCCGAGCGTGTGGGACGCGAATGGTGCGCTCCGGAGAACCTCCGCGAGACACATAAGGTCTGGGAGTACGTCCAGGTACTGGGGGCGCTCCGTTCCGGTCTGGGGGATCTCCACGGAAAACGTGTGATCTCGCTCGGCGCCGGGATCGAGACTCCGCTCTGGGCCCTCTCACGCCTGGGCGCGGAGGTCATCGCGACGGATCAATACTTCAGGGGACGGTACTGGCATCTGGAGCAGGTGCCGGAGATCCGGGCCGGTGGGCGCGCCTTCTGTCCGTACGGGGAGTATCGCCCGGTGCGGTTCCTCGACCTCAACCTGCGGTTCCGCAGCCTCGCCAGCCTCTTCACCTGGGCCCGGTTGGGTGACTTCGATGCGCTCTACAGCATCTCGAGCCTTGAGCACGTGCACGGGACCAATCGCCGAGGTCCTCCCGAAGGGGTCCCCAGGATCTTTGCGCGGAAGCTTCGAATGTTCCGGAGGTTTGCACAACGGTTGCGGCCCGAGGGTGTCTTCGCGTTCACCACCGAAATCGTCACCCAGTGCGACAAGGTGCGGAGACTGGATTTTTATACCCGAACGGAGATCGAGCGGATCATCGAGGAACTTGCCGGACAGGGGCTGGATCTGCTGGGGCCGGTCGACTGGTCGACCCTGATGGAACAGGATCTCCCGACCAAGGACGTCGCGGGGGCCCGCCACACCGCACTGGCCCTGACGTTCAGACGGGTGCGCTAGGGTGCGTCGCCCTTATTCCGCCACCACCAGCGCGTAGTTCTTCTTCCCCTTCTGCAGCAGGATGTACTTCCCCCCCTTGAGGTCCGCCGGCCCCAGGGCCCGCGCCGGATCCTCGATCTTCTCGCCATTCACCGCAAAACCCTTCTGCTCGAGTCCACGCCGAGCCTCGCTCTTCGAGGCCGCCAGGCCGGCGGTCACGAGCGCCTCGGCCAACGTGACCCCGGCCACCAGCGATGCCTTGGGGACCCGGGTCGTGGGGATCTCGTCGACCAACTCCCGGTACGCCTCGTGGGAAGAGTGCGCCGTGGTCGCGCCACCGAAGAGGAGCTGGCTCGCCTCGATCACGCGATCGGTGGTCTCGGCCCCATGCACCAGCGCCGTGACTTCAGAAGCCAGCGCGCGTTGGCCAGAGCGCTTGCCGGGATCGGCCGCGTGCGCGGCGACGAGCTCGGTGATCTTGGGGAGCGGCAGGAAGGTGAAGAGCCGGAGCAGCCGCTCCAGGTCCGAATCCTCCTGGTTGAGCCAGAACTGGTAGAACTTGTACGGGCTCGTCCGCTTGGGATCAAGCCAGACATTGCCGTCCTCGCTCTTACCGAACTTGTTCCCGCTTCCGGTGGTGAGGAGCGGGAAGGCGAGCCCGTGCGCCTGCTTCCCCTCGCGCCGGTGGATCAGCTCGATCCCGGCGGTGATGTTCCCCCACTGGTCGCTGCCGCCCATCTGCAATTCGCAGCCGTCGCTCTGCAGCAGGTGCCAGAAGTCGTACGCCTGCACCAGCATGTAGGCGAACTCGGTGAAGGAGATCCCCGTCTCCATCCGGGCCTTCACCGATTCCTTCTGCAGCATGTAGCTGACGGTGAAGTGCTTTCCGGTCTCGCGCAGGAACTCCATCAGCTCCAGTTTGCCGAGCCATTCGGCGTTGTTGTGCACCCGCGCGGCGTTCTTCCCGTCGAAGGAGACGAACTTCCGGAGCTGGGCCTCGATCCCCTTGGCGTTGGCCGCCACCTGCCCCTCCTCCATCATCGGGCGCTCGGCCCGCTTCCCGCTCGGGTCACCGACCAGGCCGGTGCCGCCCCCGACGAGGACGATCGGTGTTCCCCCCATCCGCTGGAGCCAGGCCAGGCCCATCACCGGTATGAGGCTCCCGACATGGAGCGAATCGGCGGTGGGGTCGAAGCCGGCGTATCCCGTGATCGGGGTCCCGGTCGCGAGCCGAGCCTCGAAGTGCGGGGTGACGTCCTGGATAAAGCCGCGGGCGGCGAGTTCGGTGAGGAGGCGGTGCATGGGTAGTAAAGTATCCACCTGCGGGTCAGACCTCACCCCCCAGCCCCCTCTCCCGTTGGGAGAGGGGGAGCAGATCGTGACTTGGGGTTCCCCCTCTCCCACAAGGGAGAGGGGGTCAGGGGGGTGA
>JANLXK010000414.1:0-1319 GCA_031365045.1 Gemmatimonadota bacterium
ACGAGGCCGCGCACGGCGATCTCGCCGCCACCGGTATCGAGCGCCAGGGTTCCCTGGAAGTCCGCGACATCGATCGGTCCCGCGGCTTGTGTCAGCGCCAGCTTCTGATCGCGCGGCACGTGGATCGTGAGATCGGCGCGAGCGTCGAGCCCGGCGCCGGGACGCGCGAAGCGGATGCGTTCGCTGCCGCAGCACCCGTCGAGGGTGGTGGTCCGATTTTCGAAGCGGCCCATCGCGGGGTCGACAACGCGAAGGGAAGGATAGATGACGCGAAGCCGGTTCTCCCCGCGGCACTCGTCGATCACGACCCGCAACTTGCCGCCGTCCGCGCCATGCGTCGCCACTTCCACGACGACGTTCGAGCCGTCGCCGGGAACGATCTTCGCCTCTCCGATGACGTTGCAGACTTGGACCGACTTTCCGGAAAGCGTGTGGCGGCCGGGTGTGAGTTCCGTGGCGAAAGACGTGGCGGGTGGAGCAAGGAGCGCGGCGAGGGAGACCAGCGTGAAGAGGGGTACGGCAGGGGTCCGGGGGGACCCTAGGGGTGGACGCGGCATGATGATCCTCCGTGTCAGGTTAGGGGGGAGACATCCCCTCTACGGAAGTGTGCCGAGAAAGGTTTCGCGCAGAGCCGGCTAATAGCCCCGGCTACTTGAGGAGGCTGACCTTCCGGGTGAGCCGCTGCCCCGCCGCCCGAAGCTCGGTCAGGTAGAGCCCCGAACCGACCGACCGGCCCTGCCCGTCGCGGCCATCCCACGTTGACCGGTAGCGGCCCGCCGGAAGTACCGCATCGATCAAGGTCCGGACCAGGACACCTTGGACCGAGAAGACCCTCATCGTGGCGCGCCCCGCCTTCGGGAGTTCGAATCCGATCGACGTGATCGGATTGAAGGGATTGGGCCGATTCTGATCGAGGGAGAGTCGCGATGCCGAGCCGACACCGACGACTTCGACACCAACCGGAGCTTGAATGGCGAAGAGGGAATCGGAGGTGCCCGTGGCGGTCGTCGTCGCATTCCGAGCGGTTCCGCGCACCTTCGCCTGGAGCGTTCCCCAAGCCGGCTCCACGTAGAACGAGAGCGTGCGGGGCGGCCCCGGCGTCACGCCGTAGATCGTCCCGAGCGGCACCGTGTAGGACGCGCCTCCGTTCAGCGAGAGATCGATCGTGATGGAATCAGCCGTCATCCCCGCGAGCACGACCGTGACCGAATCGGGTTTGCCGGGAGGGATGTACGATCCACGAGCCGGGTGCGTGAACTGCATCGTCACGAGCGGCGCCAGCGCCGCGGCCACGTTCAGCTTCCCCTTGCCCCACGTCG
>JANLXK010000426.1:0-4445 GCA_031365045.1 Gemmatimonadota bacterium
CGAGCGTGCGCGTGTCGGTCGAGATCTCCGAGTACCCGCGCCCGGTGATCGGCACGCCCAGGGCGCGCGCCACGAATTCCGCGCTCCAGCGGCTCATCGGCGCCCCACCGCGGCGTGGACGATCGTCGGCTCGTCGAAGGGGATCTTCTCCCGACCCATGACCTGATAGGTCTCGTGCCCCTTGCCGGCCAGGAGCAGCGTGTCACCGGTGTGCAGCAGCGCCACCGCGGCGTGGATCGCCTCTTCGCGGTCGAGGATGCGGATCACCTTCCCCGCCCCGCCTCCCGGGATCCCGGCCATGATGTCGTCGATGATGCGCTCGGGGTCCTCGGTGCGGGGATTGTCGGTCGTCAGGATCACGAGGTCCGACCGCTCGGCGGCGATCCGGCCCATTTCCGGGCGCTTGCCCCGATCGCGGTCGCCCCCACAGCCGAAGATCACCATCAGCCGCCCACGAGTGAGCGGACGCAGGGTCGCGAGCACCCGCTCGTACGCATCGGGCGTGTGCATGTAGTCGCGGAGCACCACGAACGGGGTCCCGGTGATCACGTCCATCCGCCCCGGCACCTGCGGTGCGCCCGCGAGCCGCGCCACGACCTCGTCCAGCGGGCGGCCGAGTACCAGCGCCGCACCCGCGGCACCGAGCGCGTTGCTCAGGTTGAAGTCGCCGATGAGCGGGATCCGCGCGTCGGCGTTCCCCCAGCGCGACCGCAGCCGGAAGCTCGTGCCCCCCGCCTCGCTCACGACCTCCTCAGCCCGGAGATCGGCGTCGGGACGGAGCCCGAAGGCCACCCGGCGGGCCGGCGGCAGTGACGGGAGCGCATCCCACGCCGGATCGTCCGCGTTGGTGATGGCGCAACCGTCGGTGCCGAGGAGCCCGACCAACTTCGCCTTGGCGGCGAAGTAGTGCTCCATCGTGCGGTGATAGTCGAGATGCTCGCGGGTCAGGTTGGTGAAGATCGCCGCGCCGAATGCGAGACCGTCCAGCCGTCCCTGGTCGAGTGCGTGGGAGCTCGTCTCCATCGCGACGGTCCGCACGCCGCGGTCACGGAGGGCTGCGTAGGTGGCCTGCAGGTCGATCGCGCCCGGCGTGGTGAGCGATCCCGCGGTGGACGGGACCAGTTCCCCCTTCCCGTCGAAGGCGCCGATGGTGCCGATCACTCCCGCGGTCTCCTCGGCGTTAAAGAGGTGCCGGACGATGTTGGCAGTGGTCGTCTTCCCGTTGGTGCCGGTCACCGCGATGAGCGTCATCGCGCGGGCCGGGTCGCCGTACCACGCGCGCGCGATCACGATCGCCGCCAGGCGCCCGTCACGCACCACGATCTCGGGAAGGCCCATTCCGAGCGGCCGCTCCACCACGAGGGCGACGGCACCGGCTCCGACGGCCGGTGACGCGAAGTCGTGCCCGTCCGCCTGCGTCCCCCGGATGGCCAGGTAGAGCGCACCGGGCTTCGCCTTGCGGCTGTCGTCGGTGAGCCCCGTCAGTGTCGGCGCCTCCTTCGGTGCCGTGACGAGGAGGTCGGCGCGGCGGAGCGCGTCGAGGAGCAGCGGGAGCGAAGCGGTCATTCGGTGTACACCGTGACGCTCGAGCGTTGGGGGACCGACGTCCCGGCCGCCGGATCGGTGCGCGTCACCCGCCCGATCCCGCGCAGGTCCACGTGCAGCCCGCGCCGGTGCAGCGCGAGCGCGGCGGCGCGGACCCCCTGGCCGGTGACCGAGGGCACGGTCACGGGAGCGGCGCGCGTCGTGTCGGCCACCGGCGGCCACGGTACGACGACGCTCTGGCGCGGCGCGGCCGCCGCCGCCGCTCCCGGATCGGGCCGCGGCGCCCGGAGCCCGCTGTCGCCCGTCAGCCGCGCCCGGTCGATCGCGACCCGTCGGCTCGCCAGCGCCTGCTCGAGCATCCGCCGCACCACCGGTGCCGCGGTCTGCCCCCCATAGATCCGCCCGCCCCGCGGGCTGTCGATCTTGAGGACCACGACGAGCTGAGGATCGTCGGCCGGGAACATCGCGGCAAAGCTGGCGGTGAACTCGTCCTTCACGTATTCGCCGTCACGGAAGCGCCGGGCGGTGCCGGTCTTGCCGAGGAGGGGATAGTTCGCCAGCTGCCCCATCTCGCCGGTCCCCCCTTCGGCCACGGCCCCCTGCAGCAGCTTCCGGAGCCGCGCCGCCACCTCGCTGCTCACCGCCTGACGCACCGGTTCGGGGCGATGGCGATAGACCACGCTGCCGTCGGGGGCCCGCATCTCGCGCACGAGCGCGGGCGACATCAGGATCCCGTCGTTGGCGATCGCTGCGTACGCGGCGGCGAGCTGCAGCGGCGTCACGCTGAATTCGTACCCCATCGCGATCGACGGCCGGGAGAGCTCGGTCCACTTCTCCGGCCGGGTCAGCAGCCCGCGGCTCTCGGCGGGATATTCCACGCCTGTGGGGCTGCCGAACCCGAAGGCGCGGAGCTGCTCGAACTGTTCTCCGGGCGCCAGCCGCTGTGAGAACTTCCCCATCGCGATGTTGCTCGACACCCCGATCGCCTCGGCCAGCGTGACCCGCCCCTTCTCCGGGTGTACGTCGGCGATGAGGCGGGTATGGCCACGGCTGTCGATGGGCATCTCCCAGCGACCGTTCTCGCCGTCCACGCTGTCGGTGCTGTCCACCCGGCCGAGCGCCAGGAAGGCGGCGGCGGTGAAGAGCTTGGCGGTGGAGCCCGGCTCGAACGGATCGGTGATGGTGCTCGGCCGCGACGCACTCCCGTGCGCCTGGCGCGAGGCGAGCGCCAGGATCTCCCCCGAGCGAGGATCGAGGAAGACCACGTCCCCGCCGTCGGCATCGAGCGCGTCGAGTGCATCACCCAGCCCTTGCTCCGCGATGTCCTGCAGCTCGGCGTCGAGCGTCAGGTAGACGTCGCCGCCGGCGATCGGCGTGCGGAGCCGGCGCGAGGGCGAGTCGTAGCGCCGTCCCGCCCGGTCCTTCTGCACGGTGGTCTCACCCGGGATGCCCCGGAGTATCGAGTCGAGCACCAACTCGAGCCCCGATCCTCCGGACGCACTGTCCGGGTCGAGCGTGCCGATGATGGGACGCGCCAATCCCTGGGCCGGGTAGAACCGGGCGAACTCCCCTTCGAGGTGCACTCCCTTCAACTCCCGGAGCGGATCGACCTGCGCGGCGGTGAACGGACCGTGATAGTAGATCCAGGTCTTCCCCGACCGTACCTCGCGCCGGATCCGATCAGCATCCATTCCCAGGGCGCGCGCCACGGTGCGGACCGCCGAGGAGAGGTCCGCGAACTCGTTGGGCGCGAGCCCGATGTGATAGTACTCCTGCGTGATCGCGAGGGGGACACCGTTCCGGTCACGGATGGCACCGCGCCGGGCCGGCAGGACCTCGCGGACCGTGCGTGCCCGTGCCGCTTCGCTGGCGAACTCCCGGCCGCGCACGAGCTGCAGCCGGCCGGCCTGCACCACGGCGGCGAGCAGCGCGAGGCCGAGACCGACCTGCACGAAGGTGAGCCGGGTCTCGAACTTGGCCATCGCTAGCGGTGGCGGGTGCGGGGACGGGGGGACGCCGCGGGACGCCGTGCGGCGGGCTTCCGCGCGGGCGCCCGGGCCGCCACGCGCGGCTTGGCCGCTGCCTGCTTCACCGTGTCGGCCCCGGGTCCGTCGGTGCCGAGCAGTGCCTCGGGCGGAAGGCCCCCCGCGACGTCATTCGGAAGGGCGAGGACGGTGATCTCGGCGGCGGCCGGCTCGTGCAGTCCGAGGTCGGCGGTGGCGCGGGGCACCAGCACCTGGCGGCTCGACGCCTGCCGGATCCGTCGGTCGAGTTCGCCGCGCCGCGACTCCAGCCCGGCCCGGTCGTCCCGCGCGGCCCGGAGGGCCTGGGCGGTGGCGAAGCCGCTGGTCTGCCGCGCGGCCACGCTGCCGAGCGTGCCGAGCGCCACCACCAGCCAGAGCATGACCCAGTGCCGACCTTTCAGCGTCATTCGGCCTTGCGGAAGATGCGGAGCTTGGCGCTCCGCGCCCGGGGATTGGCCGCCACTTCGGCGGCATCAGGGACGATCGGTTTGCGGGGAACGAGGACGCCGAGCGGCTTGCCGCGGCAGGTGCAGATCGGCTGTTCCGGGGGGCAGATACAGGAGCGGGCCCATTCCTGGAACAGTTGCTTCGCCACCCGGTCCTCGCCCGAATGATAACTGATCACGGCCAGGTGTCCCCCTGGTCGGAGCGCCTCGAGGAAGGCGGGGAGGGCGCGCTCGAGCCCTTCGAGTTCGTCGTTCACCGCGATCCGGAGCGACTGAAAGAGCCGGGCGAAGTCGCCGGGACCGCTCCGCGGACCGAGGACCGACCGGATGGCGAAGCAACTGTTCCGGGGGCAAGATCAAGGAGCGGGAACGTAAATCCACACTAATGACAACCATACACGGATAGTCAGGGCGTATGCCGTATTGTGGT
>JANLXK010000440.1:0-1665 GCA_031365045.1 Gemmatimonadota bacterium
GTGTTCGCGATGGTGTTCAGACCCGCCCGCCCCTCCCCTGTCCCCTCCCCCTAGCGGGGGAGGGGGTCGGGGGGAGGGGGCCGGGGGGAGGGGCTGTAAGCGAAGTGAAGGACTACCCATCCAAGGATCGACCCATGTCCAAGCAATCCCGTCGTGACTTCACCAAGTCCGCGCTCGCCGCAGGGATGAGCTTCACCATCGTCCCGCGCCACGTACTCGGCCGCGGCTTCCTCGCCCCCAGCGACAAACTCAACGTCGCCTGCATCGGCGTCGGAGGAATGGGACGGAGCGACGTCACCGGCGTGGCCGGGGAGAACCTCATCGCCTTCGCCGACGTCGACTGGGACGCGGCCGGCGACGCCTTCCGCACCTACCCGCAGGCCAAGAAATACAAGGATTGGCGCGAGATGCTCGACAAGGAGGGCCGGAACATCGACTGCGTCACCGTCTCCACTCCCGATCACTCCCACGCTGTCGCCACGATGGCCGCGCTCAAGGCCGGCAAGCACGTCTACTGCCAGAAGCCGCTCGCGCGCCTCCTTGGCGAAGTGCGCGCGGTGAAGGCGGAGGCGGCGCGGCGGCCGAGGCAGATGACGCAGATGGGGAACCAGGGGCACGCGCAGGACGGGACGCGGCTGCTGCGCGAATACATTGAGAGCGGCGTGATCGGCCCGGTGAAGGAAGTGCACTACTGGACCAACCGTCCCATCTGGCCGCAGGGGCTCACCCGGCCGTACCAGGCCTACAATCCCGATCCCGATCTCGACTGGAACCTCTGGCTCGGGCCCGCGCCCGATCGCCCGTATGCGACGGACTACGCCCCATTTCGCTGGCGGGGCTGGTGGGACTTCGGCACCGGCGCCCTGGGCGATATGGCGTGCCACGGGATGGACGCCGCCTACTGGATCCTCGACCTCGGCTACCCCCAGCGGATCGACGTCGAGACCAGCCAGCTCTACCAGGAGACGGCGCCCAAGACCTCACGGATCACGTACCAGTTCCCCGCCAAGGCCTCCCGCGGGGCGATCACGGTCGTCTGGCGCGACGGCGGGCTCGTCCCGCCCCGGCCGCCGGAGATCGGTGACGACGAAGCGTGGCCCCTCTGGGATATCGGCGGCCAGCTCTGGTATGGCGACCAGGGGACGATCATCGCCGGGATGTACGGTGAGAACCCACGCGTCCTCGACAAGGCGAAAGACGCCGCACTCAAGGCGACCCCGCCTGAGATTAAGTATCCCCGCTCGAAGGGCGTTTACGCCGAGTGGCTGGATGCGTGCCGGGGGACGGGGCAGTCGTTGAGCCGTTTTGACGGCCACGCCGGTGGGCTCACCGAGATGGTGCTGCTGGGGACGCTGGCGGTGCGGTCGGGAAAGACCCTGATTGTCGACCCGGCGACGGGACGGATCACCAATACGACGTTGCCGCCCGAATACACCGACCCGGTGCTCTATCGGCGGGGATATTCACTGTAGATCTCTGCCTTGAGTCGGTGCCGTTCACCACGGAGGGTCGGAGGCACACGGAGAGGCACGGAGAAATGCGTCGGGGGCTCACGGGCTGGATCGCGCCCGTGAACCCCCAATGTTCTTTCTCCGGGGATCTACGTGCAACACCCAACCACCCTGGTGTACTACGCCAGTCATCCAACACGGAGGTACAGCGGCC
>JANLXK010000482.1:0-1511 GCA_031365045.1 Gemmatimonadota bacterium
TGGGCGAGCGTGCGTTCGAGGAGGTGCCGCGTGGGGTTGTCGGCGCGACCATAGATATATCCCTTGGGGTAGCTCCCATCCGGCTCGCGCGCGTAGGTGCTGCTGAGATGGATCGGCGGTGTCAGTCCCCCCGCGACCGGCTCCGGGGAGATCCCCGCGTGTGCCACGAGCGTTTCGACCTGCCTCGGTGTTTCGCTCATACCAACTCTCCGGTCCAGATGGTGACGGCGGTCCCTTCGAGAAGGCAGCGATCCCCGGTCACCGTGACGCGCACGGTCCCGCCGCGGGCGGATGCCTGGTATCCGATGAGTGAATCCTTGCCCAGCTTCGCGCTCCACCAGGGACCGAGTCCGCAATGTGCGGACCCTGTCACCGGGTCCTCGGAGATACCGCACCGGGGCGCGAAGAAGCGGGAGACGAAATCGTACTCGCGCCCGGCGTCGGCGCGCGCGGTGACCACGATGCCGCGCACCGGGAACGCGTCGAGCCGTTCGATCGACGGAGTGAGCCCCCGCACCGTGGCCTCGTCCGCCAATTCGGCGAAGATGTCGAGGCGGTTCTGGCCCGCCGCCACGATCGGGGCGCCGAGGGCCTCGGCAAGTCCGCCGGGAACGGCGATGGGCGTCGCTGCTTCGTTCGGGAAGTCGAGCACGATCCCGTGGTGGCCGGCCGAGGCGGTGAGCACGCCGCTCAGGGTATGGAACCGCGTAGGGCTGCCCGTCGGGTGACGCCCCGAGCTCCATAGATGGTGCGCGGCGGCGAGGGTCGCGTGACCGCAGAGCCGTTCCTCGTCGGCCGGGGTGAACCACCGCAGGCCCCAGTCACCGTCGCTCCGCCGGAGGAGGAATGCGGTCTCGGAAAGGTTGAGCTCCCGCGCCACCGATCGCATCCACTCCGCTGGACGCTCGGCCTCGAGCACACAGACGCCGGCCGGGTTCCCAGCGAAGGGGCGGGTCGTGAATGCATCGATCACGGCAATGGGAGTAGGCAAGAGGTGTTGGGTGCTGGGTGTTGAGTGTTGAGGTTTCCGAGGTCAAGGGCAGTGGAGTTGTCTGCGAGAGTACACAACACACAACACGCAACACGCAACACGCAACACCTACTTGATCGTGTCGCTGAACATCAGATCGTGCTTCCCCGGCGGCGCGATATCGTGCTCGCGCACCGTGCGCGCGATCTGGGCCCAGTGGCGCATCTCGTGGAGCGGCAGGTGGAGCGCCAGCTTCCGCTTCGTGATCGAGAGCTTGCCACCGGGGGTGTCGAACTCCAGGATGGCGCTCCAGTCGCTCGGGCCCGACCGGGCGACGGTCTCGCGGTAGAAGGCGCGGCTCTTTCGTCCGGCCGCGAAGAGCTCCGGTGTGGTCCCGCCCACCGGGTCCCTCCGTTCGGGCACGGCAGCGCCCGCGAGCCGGTAGGTCTGGCGCTGCTCCGCCTCGAAGATGTGGCCGACCATCCCCGCCACGGTGCCGAAGCGATCGCCCTTCAGTACGAAGGCGAGCGCCTCGGGGTGC
>JANLXK010000521.1:0-2824 GCA_031365045.1 Gemmatimonadota bacterium
CCACGTATGCAACATCGCCGGATACACCACGCCGTACTTCGCGGACAGCGCGTTGATCCTTCGAAGCTCGAGGCAGCGAAGCGAATGCGAAAGACCCCGACCCTCGGAGAAGCATGCGCTTGGGCGCTCTTGAAAGGACGAGGGCTCGACGGGTTGAAGTTTCGACGCCAACAGGTCATCAGCGGATTCATCGTCGACTTCTACTGCGCGGAACATCGGCTTGTGGTAGCGATCGATGGCGATGTGCACGACCGCTAAGGTGCCGAAGAAGCCGACGCTGAACGGACTGTTGCGTTCAATCGACTCGGGATCCAACTCGCCCGCATTCGGAACGAATCCATTACCGAAGGATCCGTTCGGTCGGCAATTGCTCCATTCCTGCAGCAATCGACTCCCCCTCTCCCGTAAGGGAGAGGGGGTTGGGGGGTGAGGTTGGTCAGAGAGGGGGCCGGGGGGAGAGGCTGTCAGGACGGCAAGCCCAGCCCTACTTTCCCAACTTCACCAGATCCCCCGTCTTCCCCGTCGCTCCCCACCCCGCCGCGCGGATCCGTGGCACCCCCTGGATCGCGAACCCCGCCACCGCCAGCGCCTCGAGCACCCGCCCCGCGAGGGTCGCCCCCACGATCACGAGCACCACGCCGAGGTTGAGCGCGACGATGACCAGGACCACCGGGGTGAACGCCCCGCGCGCGTCCCCGGTGGCGTGGCGCGGGAGGATCCAATTCGCCACGCCGAACGCCAGCTGCATCGTCCACCCCACCAGCATCATTTCGGCGTGGACCGGGATGAGCACCGCGAAAGCGGGAAGGCCGAGCGCATCGCGCGCGAGGATGAGCGCGCCCACCAGTGCCGCGAGGGCGAGCCAGATCAGCGCGGCGCGGACCGCCCAGCCGGAGAGGGCCGGCATCTCAGCGCACCTTCACGCGCGGCCAGAGGTGCGCCACCCAGAGCCAGACCGCCGCGAGCTGCAGCACCGCCGCGAGGAAGAGCCAGGTGCCGGGCGCGCTCCCGCGGGTCGCTTCGCCCACGATGCGGAGGATGAGCCCCACGTTGAGGGTGCCCCACCCGGCCCAGGCGAGCCGCACATCGCCGCGCGGGTGCTCCACGCTGGCGCGCGGGAACATCCAGTGCGCCACACCGAAGATCAGGTTTCTGAGCCAGCCGACGGTGAGGAGGTGCAGGTAGGTCGGGTAGGGCAGCGCCGGCGCGCCGGGCCACGCGAGGAGGGCGCCGGCGATGACCGCGATCGCGGCCCACGCCAGGGCGGTCTTGATGGACCACCGGGTGACGGTCGGCATTGATTAGAGGTCGCGGTGTTGAAAGAGTCGGAACGCGGCAGCGAGGGGCCCGGCGGTCCACGCAAAGAGCGCCGTTCCGGCGACCATAGCCCCGATGGCCGAGCCGAAGAAGCGGGCGAAGAGGGCTCCGGTGTAGCCGAGCAACGCGGCCCGGTCCATCTGCAGCAGGAGCAACACTCGGCCCAGGTCGAAGGGATTGAGCAATGTCAGCGCGAGGAGCGGGCGCTCGAGGGGCCAGCGATCGAAGGTCAGCGTGATCAAGAGCAGCACCCCGTCGAAGAAGACCGCCCCGACGAACCAGAGGAGGAGTGCGGTCGCGAGCCCGCGCGCGCGGTCGTCCACCCGCACCGACACCACCAGCGCGAGCGCCGTCGCCGCGAGGGTCAGCAGCACCCCCACCGCGAAGAGCGCGCCGAGCGGGCGCCAGAGCTGCGGCTCGGGCGCCGCGTGCCAGAGGAAGGGGAGGCCGAGCCCCGCCAGGAGTGCGAGCGTGAGCGGGATCGCGAGCCCGAGGTAGAGCGCGGCGAGGAGCGGGCGGCGGCCGACCGGTTGCGCCAGGAGAAAGAGGGCGAAGCCGCGCGACTGATGGAAATACATCGTCCCGAACACCGCGCCGACGAGGGGAACGAGGAGGAGGATGACGTTGATGAGGCTCAGCACCACCCGTTCCCCCCCGCCACCGAAGCGAAAGAGCGCGTCAGTCAGCAGAAAGAGGACCACCGCGTAGCCCAGGATCGGGCGGGAACGCCGCGCGTCCTTCAACTGGCAGGCGAGGATCCGGAGAAAGGTCCTCATGGCGCCGCCGCCGTCATCAGCGCCGCGAGGCCCCGCTCGAGGTCGGCCCAGCCGGTGGCGCGGGCGAGCGCGCGCGCGCTCCCTTCGAACCGGGTCCGTCCGTCGAGCACGAACACCAGGTGGTCGGCCAGCTCCTCGAGTTCCCCGGCGAGGTGCGAGCTCAGGATCACCGTGACGCCCCGGTCGCGCGCCGCAATGATGTGGTCCTTGAGTCGCCGGCTCGCGACCGGATCGAGCCCCGCCGTCGGTTCGTCGAGGATGAGGAGGTCGGGGCGGAAAAGGAAGGCGAGCGCGGCGTTCAATTTCTGGCGCGTTCCCCCCGAGAGGGTCGCCACCTGCTGGTCAAGCGCGGGCGATCCGGCGAACCAGTCGAGCAGCGCCTCGTCCACCGGTCCCGTGGCGCCGCGGAGGTCGCGCACCATCCCCACCAGCTCACGACCGGTGAGGTGCTCCGCGAACTGAGGTGCCTGCGGCATATAGCCGAGCCGCGCGCGGTAGGCCGGCGTCCCGTCGAGGGGACGCCCGAAGACCTCGATGTTCCCCTGGTCGGCGGTGACGAGACCGAGGAGGATCTTGATGAGCGTGGTCTTCCCGGCACCGTTCGGGCCCACCAGCCCCGTCACCTGCCCCGCGGGGAAGGTCGCGTCGAGTCCGGTGAGGACCGCGCGCGCACCGAAGCGCTTCCCGACCCCGCGCACCCGCACGGCGGGTTCGTCAGGGTGCGGTGCGAC
>JANLXK010000015.1:0-2002 GCA_031365045.1 Gemmatimonadota bacterium
GTGACCGCGAAGCACCTGGAGATGGGGGAGGGGACGTACACCGGCCTCGCCACGCTCCTCGCCGAGGAGCTGGACGCCGACTGGGCCAGGATCTCGGTCGTCGGTGCCCCAGGTGACGCCACCAAGTACGGCAACAACGCGCTCGGGGGGATCCAGCTGACCGGTGGCTCCAACGCGATGGCCAATTCATGGGACCAGATGCGGAAGGCGGGAGCAACCGCCCGCGCGATGCTGGTCTCGGCCGCCGCCGCGGCCTGGCAGGTCGATGCGGCGGGGATCACCGTGACCAAGGGGATCATCGCCCACGCTGGCACCCATCGGTCGGGGCACCTCGGCAAGTTCGCCGCGGCAGCCGCGACGATGGCACCGCCGGCGGAGCCGGTGCTCAAGGCGCGGAAGGACTGGACCCTGATCGGCCAGGACCGGCTCCCGCGGGTCGATGCGTTCGTCAAGTCGACCGGCCGGGCCGAGTACACCCAGGATGTGAAGCTTCCCGGGATGCTCACGGCGGTCGTGGCCCACCCGCCCCGCTGGGGTGCCAAGGTGAAGTCGTTCACCGTGACCCAGGCCAAAGCGGTGCACGGTGTGGTGGACGTGGTCCAGGTCCCCAACGGTGTCGCGGTCCTCGCGAACACCTTCTGGGCCGCCAAGAAGGGGCGCGATGCGCTCGACGTCAAATGGGATATGACCAACGCCGAACCGCGGGGCTCGGAACAGCTCTGGACCGAGTACCGCACCCTGGCCGGTCGCCCTGGTATGGACGCGGGGAAGCGCGGTCACGCCGACCGCGCGCTCGCGGGCGCTGGGCGCGTGCTGCAGGGGACCTACACCGTCCCCTTCATCGCCCACGCGGCGATGGAACCGATGAACTGCGTCGCGCAGGTGAATCCGGGACGGTGCGAGCTCTGGTACGGCGCCCAAGGGCACACCTTCGATCAGATGGCGGTCGGCAAGGCGCTCGGGCTCAAGCCGGAGCAGGTGACGATCAACACACTATACGCCGGCGGGAGCTTCGGGCGACGCGCCAATCCCCTCTCGGACTACGTGGTCGAGGCGGCGCTGATCGCCCAGCAGGCCAATGGGCGGCCGGTGAAGTTGGTCTGGACCCGGGAGGACGACACCGACGCCGGGTTCTATCGGCCGATGTACCTCCACGCAGTCAAGGCGGGGATCGACGGGAGCGGCCACATCGCCGGGTGGCATCACAAGGTCGTGGGGCAGTCGGTGCTGGGGATGACGCCCTTCGTGCCGGCGGGGAAGCCGGATCCCTCATCCACCGAAGGGATCAGCGACCTTCCCTACGAGGTGCCCGATCTGGCGGTCGAGCTCTACACCGCCACCAATGGGGTCCCGATCCAGTGGTGGCGATCAGTAGGCAGCACGCACACCGCCTTCGTGGTCGAGTCGTTCATGGACGAACTCGCGGACGCGGCCAAGCGTGACCCGATCGCCTTCCGCCTCGATCACCTGAAGCCCGACTCGCGCTATGCGGCCGTGCTCCGCCTGGTGGCCGAGAAGTCCGGGTGGGACACCGCACCGCCGGCGGGGCATGCCCGCGGGATCGCGGTGCACGGATCGTTCGACACGGTGGTGGCCGAGGTCGCGGAGGTCTCGCTCCGGGCGGACAAGACGGTGCAGGTGCACAAGGTCTGGGCGGCGGTCGATTGCGGCACGGCGATCAATCCGGACATCATCCGCGCCCAGATCGACGGGGGGATCATCTTCGGCCTTTCGGCGGCGCTCCACGGGAAGATCACCATCACCGAGGGGCATCCAGATCAGCACAGCTTCGACACGTACCAGGTGCTCCGGATGAGCGAGGCCCCCGCGGTCGAGGTGCATATCCTGCCGAGCGAGAACCCGCCGACCGGCGTGGGGGAGCCGGGGGTGCCGCCGATCGCGCCGGCCGTGGCGAACGCCGTCTTCGCGCTCACGGGCAAGCGCCTTCGCTCGCTACCTCTCTCTCTCAAAAAAGCCTGACACCCGCTCTGCGTCAGCAGCG
>JANLXK010000022.1:0-1296 GCA_031365045.1 Gemmatimonadota bacterium
ATCTCCCGATCACTGCGCCGCTCGATCGGTGCCACATCGTCGAACACGCTGGCAGCGCGGGAGAGCGAGAGCCCCCGCAGCACCTGATCGCGCCCCAGGTACTCCAGACCGATCACTTCCACTCGGCGGACCCGGAAGAAATCGACCTTGCGAAGGACCCGGGGTGCGAAGGCCCAGGTGAAGGCGCCGAGGATCAGCCCGTAGAGGGCCAGCCACCCCGGCCTGAGGAACCGGTTCATTTCGCCACCAGCGAGCGGCCGACCTTCGTCACGTCCCCGGCGCCGAGGGTCAGGACCACGTCGCCCGACTTCATCTCCGCCGCCACCGCCGCCTCAAGGTCCTCACGGTGCGGGACGAAGATCGCATGTCCCCCCGACAGCGCCACCGACTGCGCCACCACCTCGCCCGTCACCCCCGCCACCGGCTCTTCCCGCGCGGCGTACACGTCGGCCACAATGGCGAGATCGGCGGCGGCCAATGCCCGTCCCATCGCCTCTCCGTGCACCTGGGTCCGCGAATAGAGGTGCGGCTGGAACACCGCCACCAACCGCCGCCCGGGGAACGCCTGCTTGGTCGCCGACAAGGTCGCGATGAGCTCCGAGGGATGATGGGCGTAGTCGTCCACGAACGTGATGCCGTGCGCCTCCCCCAACCGCTCGAACCGCCGCCCCGCCCCGGTGAACTCCGCCAGCGCGCCGAGCGCCGCGTCCACATCCCCCTGGAAGGCCACCACCGTCCCCAGCGCCGCCGTGGCGTTCAGGATGTTGTGCATCCCGGGGACCGAGAGCCGGAGGACCACCTTCCGTCCGTCGGGAAGGCGCAGGTGGGCGCTCGTCCCCTTCGGTCCCTGCTCCACCGGCCCGATCCGGAGATCGGCGTCGCCGGTGCCGAACCGCCACACGTCGTTCTTGAGCCGGGCCGCCACCCGCGCGGCGCCGGGGTCATCGGTGCCGACCAGCGCGATCCGCGCCCGGCCGGCGAACTCCACGAACGCATCCTCGATGGCGCCGAGGGTCCCGTACACTTCGAGATGGTCGGCTTCGACGTTGTTCACCACCGCGATCCCCGGCCGAAGCTCGAGGAAGGCACGATCGTACTCGTCGGCTTCGACCACGAAGAGCTTATCCCCACCGATGCGGGCGTTGCCGCCCCACTGCGCCACCCGTCCGCCCGCCAGGCCGGTCGGATCCATGCCTGCAGCAGCAAGAGCCTCGGTGGCCATCACGGTGGTGGTCGTCTTCCCGTGGGTCCCCGCCAGGGCGACCACTTCGTGCGGGTTGACCAGGTCGGCCAACG
>JANLXK010000031.1:0-6112 GCA_031365045.1 Gemmatimonadota bacterium
CCGCCCAGCTGGTCGGCCGAGGTGCTGGCCGCGCTCGACATCGACTGGGTGGCGGCGGCGTGGGCACCGGCGTCGCGGAAGCTCGGATCCCGCTGCGCGGCCTGATTGAAGTAGCCGGCGGCGGCGCCGAAGTCGCCCGCGTCCTCCGCGGCGAGGCCGCGACTGTACAGCAGGAAGGCCTGGAGATCCTTGGTCGGGCGCTCCTGCAGCGACGTCCGCTCCGCCGGGGTCAGCTGGATGCCGAGCCGGTCGAGGAGCTGGAAGACCACCTGCTTCTGGGCGTCGAGCAGCTGCTCCATCGGTCCGCCGGCCGAACCGGAGGCCGAGACGCCGGAGGTGAGGCTGTTGATCGCGTTGGCGTCGAGCTGGATCGTGGTGGCCGAGGGCTCCTGGATGGATCCCTGCACCACGTTCTGCGCGCGGAGCAGCCGACCCGACCGGGCACCGGTGGCGGGATCGACGCGACCCGACGACGCGAGCTGCAACTCATCGACCAGCGCCTGCACCTGCTCACGCTCGAGCAGCTTCAGGCTGCCGACCTTGCCGAGGTCGGCCACGACAAGCTGCGCGATGCCGCGCTCGAGCGGGCGAAGATCTTCGTTGGTGCCCAGATAACGGAAGGGGAAGACCGCGATGGTGTTCGGTTCGGGCGCCGTCTGCGAGAGCGTGGATTCCTGGGCCACCGCAGCGCGCGCCGCGACCTGGATCTCTTTGTGGGTCAGGAGCATCAAGCGGTTGTCGAGCTCGCGCTTCTGCCGATCGCCGCGGGCGCGGAGCCGCGCCTGGGTGTAGCTGGCCCGGGCCGAGTCGAGCTGACCGAGTTCTTCGTAGGTGAGCCCGAGGTAGACCAAGCCCCGATAATTGGAACGATCGAGCACCACCGCGGACTTGAGGGCGTCGCGCGCACGATCCCAGTTCTTCTGGCCGTAGTAGGCCACGCCGAGCTTGGTGAGGAGCACGCCGTCGGTGGGTCGCTGGGCCGCCTGGGCCTCGAGTGCCGGCACGTCGTTCGGCGCGACCTGGTTGGCACCCGTGCCCGCGGCACAGCCGGCCAGCAGGGCCGCCACGAGGGCGAGCGGAAGGGATCGGTGGAGTTGGCGCATGGGTGTTTCCTGGGGTATCCGTAGAGAAACTGAATGTACCGGCCGCTACCGGGGTCGGCAACCAGCGGGGGCACCCCGGCGGTGTGCGCTGGGTCACAGGCGCGGCGGCGAGTCGGCGCTGGGGCGCTGAACGTCCGGGCGCCTCTGGCCGACCCAACTGGGGGACCGCATATTGGCGGAATGACCCGGGGTGCCCCCCCGGGTCGGGAAGGACCCCCTGTGGGACGTCGTGGGATCAAAGAGTATCGGGCCGGCGAGGCCCTGACCCTCATCGCGCTGGATCGTGAGGGGAAGTCGCTCGTGTGCCCGAGTTGTGGCGCGGCGCGAGTGGCTCGGATCCCGAAGCGGAGCCCGCGGGTCGACCCCACTGAGGCGGGGCGGGTCACCCTGCGCTGCGACGCGTGCGGCCGGAACGCGAGCTACCTGTCACGCAGCGAGCTGCCCCCTCCTGAACGAGCGGCTCCGAAGCACTAGGCCGGCAGAGGCGGGAGGAGACGGGAGGAGACAAGAGGAGACGGGAGGAGACAAGAGGAGACGGGAGGAGACAAGAGGAGACAAGAGGAGACGAAAGGCTGGTGGCTCCTCTCGTCTCCTTGCGTCTCACTTGTCTATCTTCCCGCAATGCCCGCCCCATCGAACGACAACCCCCTCCGCGACCGCCCCACCCGCATCGTCTTCCTCGTCGTCTTCGTCGACCTGATCGGCTTCGGCATCGTGATGCCGCTCCTGCCGAGCTACGGGGCCCGCTACACCTCGAACGAAACGTTGATCGGGCTCCTCGTCGCGGCCACACCGGCGATGCAGCTGCTCACGGCGCCGCTCTGGGGCCGCCTCAGCGACCGGATCGGCCGCCGGCCGGTGATGCTGCTGTCGCTCTGCGGGGGATTCGTCTCCTACCTGATGTTCGCCCTGGCCGGAAGTTTCTCGGCCCTCCTGCTCTCGCGCATCGTGGCGGGATCGTGTGACGCGAGCGTCGGCGTGGGCCAGGCCTTCCTGGCCGACCGGACCCGGCCGGAGGACCGCGCCAAGGCGATGGGGCTCATCGGTGCGGCCTACGGACTCGGCTTCATCGTGGGGCCGGCGCTCGCGGGGATCTCGAGTCTCTTCGGGGCCGCGATGCCGGGGATCGTCGCCGCGGCGCTCACCGGCGCGAACCTGATGGCGGCGTTCTTCGTGCTGCCGGGCGGCCGGGCGCACGGACGCACGGACGCACCGCCGGACACTGCAACGGCGGCGGCCGAGACTCGAGCTCCCGCCGAACGCTATGCGCCGCTGGTCGTGGCCTTCCTCGCCACCCTCGGGTTCACCGTGCTCTACGTGCTCCTGTCGCTCTTCGCCGAGCGGGACCTCGGCTACGACCGGCCGAAGATCTCGGCCCTCTTCGTGGTGCTGGGCATCGTGACCGCGGTCGTGCAGGGAGGAGTGGTGGGAAGGGTCGCCCAGCGGGTCGGTGAACGGGGGCTGATCGTCCTCGGTGCCGTGGTGCTGAGCCTCGGGCTCGGCACGTTGAGCGGTGCCAGCCAGCTGACCCATTCCGCGGGCGCAGCGACCGCAGTGGTGGTGCTGGCGCTGATAGTGATCGGGGCAGGCTGGGGACTCGTGGGGCCGGGCGTGGCGGGGTACGTCTCGCGGCACACCCCGCCAGAACGCCAGGGCCGCTCGCTCGGCGTGCTCCACGCCGTGGGCGCCTCGGCCCGGATCATCGGACCGCCCCTCTTTGGACTGCTCGCGTCACTGGGGAGCTTCGTGCCGCCCTTCTGCGTGGCGGCGGGGGTGGCTGCATTGGCCGGGGTGGTGGCGTTCTGGGCACCTACTCGGAAATAGAGCCGAGAGGAGACGAGAGGAGACGAGAGGAGACGAGAGGAGACGAAAGGAGACGAAAGGAGACGAGAGGCCAATGACTCCTCCCGACTCCTCATGTCTCCTCCCGTCTCAGCCCGCCTACCGCGGAACGTGAAAGATGCGCCCCCACCTGATGTTCGTGATGCCTGGCAGCGGCTTGTAGGTGTCCGGGTCGAACGTGTAATAGATGAAGAGCGGCGTGCCGCGGACGTTGAGCCGGGGGAGGAATCCCCAGTACCGCCCGTCCCAGCTCTCGTCGCGGTTGTCCCCCATCACGAACATCGAGTCGTGCGGGACCACGATGGGGCCCCAGGTGTCGTGATCGGGCCAGTAGGTGGCAGTGTCCTTGCCGACGAGGTAAGGCGCCTGCCAGGTCTTGATCTTGAGGCGACGGTCGGGTTCGTCGGGGGCGGGGACGTCGGCGTAGCGTGCGTACGGCTCGACCAGCGCGGCACCGTTCCGATAGATCACGTGCTGCCGCATCTCGAGCGTGTCCCCGGGAAGACCGATGACGCGCTTCACCACCTTGAGCCCTTCCTCCTCGACCGAGTCAAAGATCACCAAGTCGCTCCGCGCCGGGTCCCGGTATTTCGGAACATGCCAGTGCAGCAGCGGCACCTCGGCCCCGTAGACCGCTTTGTTGACGAAGAGCCAGTCGCCGACGAGGAGGGTGTTCTCCATGCTCTGCGACGGGATCCGGAAGGCTTCGAACAGGAACGTACGGAGCAGCAGCCAGACCATTACCGCGAAGACGATCGACTTCACCCATTCGAGGGCCCACTCCTTGGTCCCCTGCGGGGCAGGAGCGACGACAGCCTTGGCGGGAGGTGTAGCTGGTGTGGACAAGGTGGTTGGTCTGGGGACGAGAGACGAGAAAGAAGACGTCAAATGGGACGAGAGAAAGATAGTCGGGCCGCCTCGATCGGCGACGGATCCTCTCGATATCTCCTTACACGTCTCCTTTCACGTCTCCTGGTTCGCGTCTCTCGCCAACTATCGTGGGACGTGGAAGAAGCGCCTCCACCGGATGTTGGTGAGGGCGGGGGCCACCCTATGGGGGGCCAGGGCGTAGCTGTAGTAAATGAACATCGGGGTCCCGCGGACGCTGGCGCGCGGGAGGAATCCCCAGTAGCGGCCATCGTACGAGCTCTCCCGGTTGTCGCCCATCACGAAGAGGGAATCGTGCGGCACGACGATCGGGCCCCAGTCATTGAGATCGGGCCAGTAGTGATCGCGGTCGTTCCCCACGAGGTGGGCGACCTGCCACGACCGCATCTGCGCCCGCGCCTCGGGTGACTCGGAGTGCGGCGCACCGTTGTGGAGGGCGTAGGGCTCGCCCAGGGCGCTGCCGTTCCGGGTGAGGACCCCGGCGTGCATCGCGAGCGTGTCACCCGCCAGCCCGATGACGCGCTTCACGATCTTCAGCCCGGCGTGCTCGGGCTCGACCGAGTCGAAGATCACCACGTCCCCGCGCGCCGGCTCGCGAAGGACCGGGAGCCGCCAGTGCAGCAACGGCACCTCCGCCCCGTAGACCGCCTTGTTGACGAACAGGTAGTCGCCGACGAGGAGGGTGTTCTCCATCGATTGCGAAGGGATCTGGAACGCCTCGATCACGAAGGTGCGGAGGAAGAGCCACACCACCACGGCGAAGGCGATCGACTTGAGCCACTCGAGCAGCCACGCCGCCGCCCCCGCGCCTCCTTCCCCGAGGGCGGGGGCGGCGCTGATGTTCGGCGGCGTGGTGTCGGTCACTCCACCCAGTCAGCGATGAAGATGTTCGTCTCCCCGGGGATGGTGGCATGACGATTCGACACCCAGACCAGTTTCTGCCCCGCGGGATCGAACATCGGGAAGGCGTCGAAGTCCAGATCCTTGGTCACCTGCTCCAGCCCGGTCCCGTCGACGTTGATCAACCAGAGGTCGAAGTTCCGTCCCCGCGGCGTGGGCCAATTCGAGGCGAAGACGATCCGCTTCCCGTCGCGGGTGAAGTACGGGGCGAAATTCGCCCCACCCAGGTGGGTCACCTGCCGTGGCTCGGAGCCGTCGGCATCGGCCATCCAGAGCTCCATGCGCGACGGGCGCACCATCCGTAGCCCCAGGAGCTGCACGTAGTCCGCGGTATCGGCCGCGGTCTCGGGATACCCGGCCCGCCAGACGATCTTGGTCCCATCGGGGGAGAAGAAGGCCCCGCCATCGTACCCGACCCGGTGCGTCAGCCGGCGGACCTCGGTGCCATCGACCTTCATCGTGTAGAGCTCGAGGTCCCCGTCGCGCGTGCTGGTGAAGATCACCCGCGTACCATCGGGCGAGAGGGTCGCCTCGGCGTTGTACGTGTCGTTCGACGTGAGTTGATGGAGATCGGATCCGTCACGCTTCGAGGTGAAGAGCTCATAGTGCGACAGCGGCCAGACGTACCCCTTGGAGTAATCGGGGTGCGGCGGGCAGGCCGTGTCATGTGTGAAGGTCGAGGCGTAGATGATCCGCGAGTCACCGGCGTAGAAGTAGCCGCAGGTGTTCTTGCCGAGCCCGTTGGCGACGTGGCGCATCGCCGAGCCGTCGGCGTTCATCACGTACATCTGGTCGCAGCCCGTGGTGATGTCGGGCTGACGCTGGAAGATGATCCGCTTCCCGTCGGCGCTGAAATACGCCTCGGCGTTGTTCCCCGAGAAGGTGAGCTGGTGGATGTTGCGGAGGTGCCGCTCCCCCTCGACCGGGGCGATCACGGTGGTCGACGGCGGGGTCCCAGCCCCGGCACAGGCAGCGAGCGTCAGGATGGCCAACAGTGAGGCGGAACGGCGCACGACCAGGCTCCTTGAAGAGTTCTTGGGACGAAAACTCGGCGCCCCGGGCCGTGAGGTAAAGGGGCCCCGTAATGGTACGGGAAAAGCTTCATTGGGGCTTCACACCTCACCCCCCGGCCCCCTCTCGGCAGAACCTCACCCCCCGGCCCCCTCTCGACAGAACCTCACCCCCCGGCCCCCTCTCGGCAGAACCTCACCCCCCGGCCCCCTCTCGACAGAACCTCTCCCCCCGGCCCCCTCTCCGAAAACCGGAGAGGGGGTGACTCTGGGAGCAGACCTCGTCGCTCATCTAGCTTCGCTCCTCCCCCTCTCCGTTGAACCTCACCCCCCTCCCCCTCTCCGAAAACCGGAGAGGGGGTGACTCCG
>JANLXK010000078.1:0-1131 GCA_031365045.1 Gemmatimonadota bacterium
GCCGCCGATCACCCCGCCCGAGACGAGCCCGATCAGCACATAGCCGGAATGCGCGATGCTGGAATAGGCGAGCATCCGCTTCACGTTCGTCTGCGCGATGGCCGCCACGTTCCCCACCGTCATCGTGAGGACCGCGATCACTGAGATCACCATGTCCCACTCCGCTTGCGCGGGGCCGAACGCAATGAAGAAGGTCCGGAGGAAGGCGACGAACGCGGCGGCCTTGGGACCCGCCGAGAAGAAGGCGGTGATCGGAGTCGGCGCCCCCTGGTAGACATCGGGCGTCCACATGTGGAACGGCACCGCGGCGATCTTGAAGCAGAGGCCGACCAGGATGAGCGCCATGCCGGCGTAGAAGAGTCCCTCGGGGACGGGACCGGCCGTGCCGGCGATCGCTTCCCCGATCCGCTCCAGATTGGTCGTCGCGGTCGCGCCGTAAACGAGCGAGATACCGTAGAGCAGAATCCCCGACGAGAATGCGCCGAGGAGGAAATACTTCATCGCCGCCTCGTTCGATGCATCGTTGTTCCGGCGATAACCGGCCAGGACGTAGAGCGAGATGGAGAGGACCTCGATGCCGAGGAAGAGCGTGATCAGGTCGAGCCCCGAGGCCAAGACCATCATCCCCGACGTGGCGAAGAGGAGGAGCGCGTAGTACTCGCAGTGCTCCACGTCGTCGCGGCGGAGGAATGGAATCGAAAGGAGCACGACGATCGCCGATGTCGCGAGGAAGAGCACGTTGAAGAGCGTCGAGAGGTTGTCGAGCGCCACCATTCCCGCGTAGCCGTGCTCGGACATTCCCCACTGGGGGATCGTCCGGGCGAGCGCCAAAAGGATCCCGCCCAGCGCAAACCAGGCCGAGAGGTGCTTCTTCCCGTGGGGCAGCATCAGGTCGAGCACCAAGAGGAGGAGGCCCGCCCCGCAAACGATCAGGAGCGGCTCGATCATGCCGATTGGCGCGTCGATCGGAATCGGCAGGCTCATCGCGTCACGCTCCCCGGAGAGCCGACCGGAGGAGGAGGCGGCACGTCGACTTCCACGCTCGCCGAGTCGGGCAGCGAACCGACCAGCGCGGCGGCGCTACTGTCGGTGAGGCCCTCTTCCCCCATTGCCGCGGGATCCATGTCGGCG
>JANLXK010000041.1:0-1391 GCA_031365045.1 Gemmatimonadota bacterium
CCCAGAATGACCTGACCACGCTCTACAACACGCTCTTCGCAGAGCCGTGCCCGCCGGCCAACGCGATCGTGGCCGACCTCGGCGGCACCACCAAGCCGGCCGGCGTCTACTGCACCGCCAGCGGCATCGGTGTCACGGGGACGCTGACCCTCGACGGCGGCGGCGATCCGAACGCGCTCTTCGTCTTCCAGGCGGGTACGTCGATCGTCACGGCCGGCGATGTGGTCCTGATCAACTCGGCGCAGGCGAAGAACGTCTACTGGGTCTCGGGCAGCTCCATCACCCTGGGCACCGCCTCGCAGATGAAGGGCAACATGGTCGCCCTGACCAGCATCACCCTGGTGGATACGGCCAACCTGATCGGGCGCGCGCTGGCCCGGAACGGCTCCGTCTCCCTCGGCACCAATAACACGATCACCCTGCCGTAATTCGGCGGGTCGCTGGGTCCGGACGAATGTCCGGGCCCGGCACCTCTAGATCACGGCGGGCTATCCAGCCGCCACTGGAACACTCAAGGAGAATCACATGTACGCTCGAATCATTCTCGCGGCAGGCGTTGCGGCGCTAGTCAGCGCCACCCCCGTCGCCGCTCAGTGGCGAGGGACCGTCGAATTTGGCGCCTTCGGCACTCGCACCAGCTACGACAACAGCCTCGGCATGAACAGCAACTTCGGGATGGGCGGCCGGGTCGGCGCCTTCCTCAGCCCGCGGCTCTCGGTCGAGTTCGAAGTGGACGGCGGCAAGGCCACCCGGACCCTCGGGCGGGCCGACGTCAACACCTCCACCCAGGCCGGGCGCCTCACCTTCGTGCCCCTCAGGCTCGCGAGCAACCGGATCGCGTTCCTCGCGGGCGCCGGCATCTATCACACGGACACCCACTTCTTCGAGAGCTATGGCTACCAGGGCCTGCTCGGGGTCAAGCTTGGCCTGTCGGACGCGGTCGCGCTTCGGCTTGACTGGATCTACAGCCACATGGCCAACAAAGAGGCCAACCTGGGCGGGAACAACAAGTCCCTGCACTTCGGGCTGGCCGTCTATCGCAGCCCCGGGGTCAAAATGACCACGGTGTACCGCACCGCCGACGCCGTGCCGATGCCGATGCACTCGGATTCGGTCAGCGCTGCCGAGACCGCGCGGCTCCGTCTCATCGCGATCAACTACCAGGCGCTCCGCGATTCACTGGGGCGGCCGACCTATCCGTCGTACCTCGCGCCGACCTCGGCCGCGGCGCTCGCGATCATGCAGCGGATGGTCCTCTTCACCCGCAGCAGCAGCGAGCTCTCTCCCGAAGCGAAAGAGATCCTGGACGCCAAGGTCCCCATCTTCCGGGAAAATCCCGAGATGCGGATCGTGATCACCGGCTTCGCCAGCCAGCCCGGCGATTCCGGCTA
>JANLXK010000094.1:0-1204 GCA_031365045.1 Gemmatimonadota bacterium
GATGCTCCACGCGCCGCCGCGGCCGCCGGTGGCATCGCACAGCGCCTGGGGAGGACCGCCGTTCGCATCGATCTTGCGCAGCTTTCCCGTCGAAAAGAACCCGAGGAAGCGGCTGTCGGGCGACCAGAAGGGGTGGTTCGCATCCTCGGTCCCGGCGAGCGGCTGCGCCGTCAGCGCGTCGAGCGCCCGGACCCACAGCATCTGCTTTCCGTCGTCGCCACGGGCCACGAACGCAATCCGAAGGCCGTCGGGGGAGAGCACCATCGCGCCCGATGTCGGCTGGTACTGCGTGTGCTCGGGCGGAAGGAGCGACGAACGCACGACGTGAGGCGGCGCCGTCGTCAACTTCACGGCCGCGACGGTGGCGAGCACGGCGACGACGGCCGTCGCCGCATTGAGGGCCCACGCGACCTTCGTGCGGGTCTTCCGCTTGGCAAGGACGGGGGCCGCCTCGCCCGCGCGCGAGCCCGCATCGACGATGAAGCGCATCTGGTCGGCGAGATCCCGCGCGCTCTGCCAGCGGTCATCCGGATCCTTCTCCAGACACTTCTTGATCACGTGGTCGAGCGCCGGCGGCGTCAGCGGCACGAGCTGGCTCAACGGGGTCGGGGTGCCCGAGACGATCGCCGCAATCAGCGAGGTCCGCGTTTTCCCCTGGAACGCGGGTTGTCCCGTCGCCATCTGGTAGAGCAGCGCGCCGAACGCGAACAGGTCGGTCCGCGCGTCGGCTTCCAACCCTTCGAGCTGCTCGGGGGCCATGTACTGAAACGTCCCGAGGATGGTGCCCTGCTCGGTCAGCGGCTGATGCTGCGTCGGGCTTTCGGCCATCTGACTCACGCTCGACGTGCTCGTGATCAGCGGTCCCGATTTCGCCAAGCCGAAGTCGAGCAGCTTCGCTCCCGCCTTCGTCAGCATGACGTTTCCCGGCTTGAGGTCGCGGTGAACGATCCCCTGGCGATGGGCGGCGTCGAGCGCGCTGGCGATCTCGATGCCGTGTTTGAGGACGAGTGCGATCGGCAGCGGCCCTTTCTGCAACCGGTCGCCGAGCGACTCGCCCTCGATCAGCTCCATCACGAGGTATTCCATCCCCTCGTGATTCCCGACGTCGAATAGGCTGCAGACGTTCGGGTGGCTCAGCTGGGAGATCGTCTTCGCCTCGCGCTCGAAGCGCGCCTTGAACTCCGGGTTCGCCGCGAAGCCCGCG
>JANLXK010000138.1:0-9116 GCA_031365045.1 Gemmatimonadota bacterium
CGCGATGCGGTGATCGACGAGGTCGTGCGTCCGGTGCTCAAGGCCCACGGGCTCAAGACGGACCACGTCAAGTTCCTCATCAACCCCACCGGGCGCTTCGTCACCGGCGGGCCGAAGGGGGACGCCGGCCTCACCGGCCGCAAGATCATCGTCGATACCTACGGCGGGATGGCGCGCCACGGCGGCGGCGCCTTCAGCGGCAAGGATCCCTCCAAGGTGGACCGGTCGGCCGCGTACGCGATGCGCTGGGTGGCCAAGAACATCGTCGCGGCCAAGTTGGCCAAGCGCTGCGAAGTGCAGGTGGCGTACGCCATCGGGGTGGCGGAGCCGGTGTCGGTGTTCGTGGACACGTTCGGCACCGGCAAGGTGCCCGATCGCCAGCTCGAGCGCGCCATCAACGAGGTGTTCGACCTGACCCCGGAAGGGATCATCGGCGCGCTCAAGCTCAAGGCGCCGATCTACTCCCCGACCGCGGCCTACGGCCATTTCGGCCGCGTGCCATACCGCGCGGAGTACGTGGACCTCGACGACAAGAGCCGCGGCACCTTCCAGCACTTCACGTGGGAGCGCACCGACCGGACCGCCGCGCTGCGCGCCGCGCTGCGGTGAGATCGGTGACGCCTCGGGGCGCGTGATCGAGGTCACCGTCGCCCACCTCGGGCTCGATCGGACGACGAACGCCCCGGTGGTGATCCTCCGGGAAAAGGACGGGGTGCGGATCCTCCCGATCTGGATCGGTCCCGCCGAAGCGAGTGCCATTGCGATGGAGATGCAGGGGATGAAGGCCTCGCGTCCGATGACCCACGACCTGCTCAAGCAGGTGGTCAGCGGGCTCGGGGCCGAATTGCGCCGGCTGGTCATCGCCGACGTGCGCGAGAACACCTACTACGCCGAGCTCCACCTGACGCGCGGCGGCGACGACCGCTTCCTGGTGGACAGCCGCCCCTCCGACGGGATCGCGCTGGCCCTCCGCCTGCACGCGCCGATCTTCGCCGCCGAGGCGTTACTGACCTCGGCGGTGGTCGGCGCCGACGAGGACACGCCCCCCTCCGCGCCCGGCATCGACGCCGAGCAGCTGAAACGGTATCTCCAATCGCTGGACCCGGAGGACTTTGGGAAATTCAGTCCGTAGGCGGGCGCACGGGCGGACGGACGCACGGACGTACGGTCGCACGGTCGCACTGGTGCACTGGAAGTTCCTTGCGCTGTTGTGCGTCGGTGCGACCGTCCCACTGTCCGCGCAAGCGAAGTTTGCGGGCTCCGTCATCCGCGTCGTCGCGGGGGATACCATCCGCGTGCCCGGCGCCGTGATGCAGTTGCACCGGGTCTCTCAGGCGGCGCAGGGGGTGATCGATTCCGGCCGGACCGACGCCCGTGGGGCGTGGAAGTTCCGGACGCGGCTCGATACTTCGGCCACGTACCTCGTGAGCGCCCGATTCGCCGGGATCGAGTTCTTCACCCCGCCGCTCACGACCGACGCCACGCATCCCGACACCACCGTCACCATCGTGGTCGCCGATACGTCGTCGGGACCGCGGGCCCGGGTCACCGTGCAGTCACGCCATTTGCTGGTGCAGGGGGGCGACAGCGCCGGGTGGCGGGGGGTGCTCGACGTCTTCGTCCTCGACAACCACAGCGGCTACACCCGCATCGCGTCCGATACCACCCGGCCCAGCTACGTGATGCTCCTCCCGCCGGGGGCGCACCAGCCGGAGCTCGCGGACGGCGACATCGGGCCCGAGGCGGTGCGCTTCCGGGACGGGTCGCTCGAGGTCTACTCCCCCCTCGCGCCAGGTGAGGCGAGCCTCACGGTGCAGTATCTGCTGCCGGCCAGGCGCGATGTGGCGATCCCGTTCGGGGACACCGTGGCCACGTTCAACCTGCTCATCGACGGCGAAGGGGCGGTCACCGCCGGTCCGCGGCTCGAAGGCCCGATCCCGACCCAGCTCGAGGGGCGGTCCTTCAAGCGCTGGTCCGCACCGGTGCCCGGCGGGGGGGTGCTCCAGCTCGACCTGCGTGCCGCGCGGAAGACGCCGGCATGGCTGCTGATCGCACTCATCGTGGCGATGGCCGCAGGGCTCGTGACCGCGCTGGTGATCGCGCAGCGGCGACCGGGACTTGCCAAGCGGGGAGTCTCGCCCTAGTTTCGCGATAGTCGCAGTCGAAGGGCGCGCTGACGCGCGCGACAACATCCACGCACGCGGATGCTCGGAAGCCGGTTCAAGTCCGGCGCGGCCCCGCCACTGTAACGGGCAGTCGTAGTAGGCGCACAAACGCGCGCCACAACGAACCCTTCGTTCGGTAAGCCACTGGTCCTCGACGAGGGCCGGGAAGGCGAACGAAGGCGCCCGAAGCCAGGAGACCTCCGCGCGTGTGCCACCACGAACCCTCGGGGGAGGGGACGGTGGCGTACCGGCGGCCTACCAACAGGCCCCTGCGTCCGCCCATCGTCCGCTTCCGCGGGAGATGGGCGATCGAGCGTATGGGCCATCTCAAGCGCGCACTTCTCCTCGGCCTCCTGGCGGCCGCATCCTGCTTTCCCGGCCGGAACAGCACCGGTGGCATCGTGGTCATCGACGATGCCAGGGATACGGTGCGGCTGGAGCATCCGGCCACGCGCATCGTCTCGCTGATCCCCGCCAGCACCGAACTCCTCTTCGCCCTCGGCGCCGGGCCGCAGGTCGTCGGCCGCACCCGCTGGTGCGACTGGCCGTCCGAGGCCGCCCGCGTCACCGAGGTCGGCGACGGGATCGATCCCAACGTCGAAGCGATCGTCGCGCAGCACCCCGACCTCGTCGTGCTCTACCGATCGGGGAGCAACGCCCAAGTGGCAGCGCGGCTCCGGGGGCTCGGCATCCCGGTGATCCAGCTCCGGACCGACCTCCTCGAGAGCGTTGGCGCGCACGCCATCCTCCTCGGGCGGCTCACCGGACACCCCGAGGCCGGCGACTCGGTGGCGACGACGTTCGAGGCGGAATTGTCGGCCGTGACGGTGTCGCTCCATCCCGACGTCCCCACTCCCAAGCACCAGACCGTGTTCATCCCGACCTGGGACGACCCGATCATCACCATCGGGGCCGGGAGCTTCCTGGACGAGCTTGTGACCCGCGCGGGGGCGATCAACGTCTTCCACGACCTGTCACAGCCCTCCGCCACGGTGAGCCTCGAAGCGATCGCGCAGCGCGATCCCGACCTGATCCTCACCACCCAAACGGGGGCGCTGACCTACGAGCAGCGACCGGAGTGGAACGTCGTGCGGGCGGTCCGGTTGCGCCGCTTCGTGCGCGTGCACGGGAGCGAGTTCGACCGACCCGGGCCGCGGAGCCCGCAGGCGATCACCGAGCTGAAGGCCGCCCTGCTCCAGGCGCAGCGATGAGCCGTCGGCTCGGCTTCGTGGCCGCACTCGTGCTCCTCAGCGCGGTGCTCGGCCTCTCCCTCGGTGCCGTCTCCATCGGCCCGGGGGAGACCTGGCGCGCGCTCTGGGATCCGACCGCCCCGTACGCTCCGATCATCCGCGAACTTCGCCTCCCGCGCGTGCTCCTCGGCTTCCTCCTGGGCGGGACCCTCGCCGTGAGCGGCGCGTCGCTGCAGGCGCTGCTGCGGAATCCCCTCGCCGATCCCTACCTCCTCGGCCTCTCCGGCGGCGCGGGCCTCGGTGCCGTGCTCGCCATCGCGCTCGGGGCGCCGTTCGCCTGGGCGGTACCGGCCGCGGCGTTCGTCGGCGCCCTCGGCGCGGTGGCGCTGGTCTATGCCCTCGGGCGGACCGGCTCGGGACGGCTCGAGCCGCGGGTCCTCCTCCTCGCCGGCGTCGTCACCAGCGGGTTCGCGACCGCGATCATGACCGCGCTGATGGTGCTCTCGAACGCGGCGGAACTCCGGAACGCTTTCCTCTGGCTCCTCGGCGGGCTGGGGCGCGCCTCCTGGCAGTCGCTGGGGTTCTTTGTACTCTGGATCCCGATCCCTCTCGCCATGCTATTCGCGGCCGCGCGCTCCCTGGATCTCCTGGCGTTGGGTGAGGAGACTGCGGGCTATCTCGGCGCCGAGGTGGAGCGGGTGAAGCGGCGGGTGGTGATCAGCACCGCGCTGCTGACCGCGGCGGCGGTGGCGGCGGCGGGGATGATCGGGTTCGTGGGGCTGGTGGTCCCGCATGCCGTGCGCCGGATCATGGGACCGCTCCACGGCCGGCTCTTGCCGCTGGCGTTCGCGGTGGGCGGAGCGCTGCTGGTCGGCGCGGATGCGATCGCGCGGGTGGTCGTGCGCCCGATCGAACTCCCGGTGGGTGTGGTCACGGCGCTCATCGGCGTGCCGGTGTTCGCGGTCCTCCTCCGGCGGGAGATCCGATGATCCTCGAAGGACGGGGGCTCACCGTGCGCTATCCGGCCGCGGCCGAGGCGGCGCTGGCGGGCGTGGACGCGTGGCTCCGCGCGGGGGAGCTGGTCGCCATCGCCGGACCGAACGGGGGCGGGAAGACCACCCTCCTCCGGGCACTGCTGGGCGCCGTGGCGTTGGAGAGCGGGGAAGCGAAGGTCGCGGGACGTCCGATCGGCTCGGTGCCGAAGGCCGAGCTTGCGCGGATCGTGGCGGCATTGCCGCAGCGGGAGGAACCGGCCTTCGCCCTCCGGGTGGCCGAGTTCGTCCAGCTGGGACGCTACGCGCACCTGGGACCGTTCACGCCGGTGGGAGCCGAGGATCGCGCGCTGGTGCGCGACACGCTCGGACGGTGCGATGCGTGGGAGCTTCGGGACCGGACCATCGATACGCTCTCGGGCGGAGAGTGGCAACGTGTGCGGGTCGCGCGGGCGCTCGCCCAGGCTCCGCGCGCCCTTCTTCTCGATGAACCGACCGCTGCACTCGACGTGCGGCACACGATGGAGCTGCTCGAACTCGTTCGGGACCTCGTCTCAGGCGGGCTCGGTGCCCTCGTCGTGACCCACGAGCTCAATCTGGCCGCCCGATTCGCCGACCGGGTGATCCTGCTCGCGGGGGGGACCGTCCAGGCCGTGGGCACCCCACGCGAGGTGCTGACCGAAAGCATCCTCTCGCGGGTCTTCGACTGGCCCGTGGCGGTCACCACCTGGAATGGAGGCACCCCACAGGTCGTCCCGCTCCGCCGGGGCGAACACACCAAGTAGCCGACAGCCCACAGCCCACAGCCCACAGCCCACAGCCGACAGCCAACAGCCAACAGCCTTCCCCAACCAACGGTCCAATGCGACGTCTTGTTCTTGCCTCACTCCTCTGTCTCCCTGCGGTCCTGGCCGCCCAGGTGCCGACGAACGACTCCGCCTATCAGGTCGCTCCCTTGGTGGTGACCGCCGAACGGATGGCGCTCCCCGCCGGGGTGGTGAGCGGCAGTGTCACTGTGCTGCAGGGAGATGAACTCCGTGCGCGCGGCGTGCGCTCGCTCGCGGATGCGCTCCGCGAAGTCCCCGGCGCGGCGATCGTGAGCAGTGGCTCGTTCGGCGGCCAGACCTCGCTCTTCCTGCGGGGCGGCGAGAGCGATCACGTCAAGGTGCTGATCGACGGGGTCGCGGTGAACCAGGCCGGGGGCGCGTTCAACTTCAACGCGCTGACGCTGGACGATGTGGAGCGGATCGAGGTGGTGCGCGGCCCGGCGAGCGTGCTCTACGGCACCGATGCGCTCGCGGGGGTGATCCAGATCTTCACTCGGCAGGGGACGGGACCGGTGACGTATGACGCCGCTGTCCGCGGCGGGTCCTTTGGGTCCCTGCGGGGGGAGGGGGCGGCGCGCGGCGGCAGCGGGCGACTCGGGTGGTCGGCCGGTGCGTCGACCGATCGGACCGATGGCACCTACGCGTTCAACAACGGGTGGCGGAACAGTGTTGCGACGGGGCAGGGGCGGTTCGCACTCACGCCGGCCACGAGCCTCCGAGGGGCATTCCGGTACGGTGATGACGTCTACCATTTCCCCACCGATGGTGCAGGGGTCCCGGTGGACCGGAACTCCTTCAACACGCACCGGGCGACGACCGCAAGCCTCGGGCTCGAGCACGCCGTGGACCCGACCCTCCGGGTGGCGGTCACCGCGTCGCTCAACGCCGAGTCGCAGGGGAGCCGAGATGCGCGGGACGACGCGGCGGACACGACCGGATACGGTTACGCCTCTGCCAGCGACGTCGATGCGATCCGTCAGGGGATCGATGCCCGGATGACGCTCACCCCCTCGGCCGCCTGGTCGCTGGTCACTGGGATCGAGTACCGAGGCGACAAGGAGAAGCGGAAGGAAGGGTACGCGGTCTCGAATTTTGGATTCGGCGAGGACAGCAGCGTGACCGCCCCGACCGAGCATTCGCGGAGCGACGGCGGCGTGTACCTGCAGGCGCTCCTCGAGCCGGCGGCGGGGTGGTCGCTGAGCGGAGGGCTCCGGCTCGACGACGACATCGAGTTCGGCCAATTCCTCTCCAGCCGAGTGGGGGTGGTGCGCCGGCTCGGCGGCGACATGCGGCTCCGGGGGTCGTACGGCACGGCGTTCAAGACCCCGACGCTGGAAGAGACCTACGGCAACACCGCCTTCTCGATCGGGAACCCCGATCTCACGCCCGAGCGTTCCGAGAGCTGGGAGGTCGGCGTCGAGCAGGCGCTGCTCGAGGGGCGGGTCACCTTGGGGGCAGTCTGGTTCGACCAGCGCTTCCGTGACCTCGTGCAGTATGGGTATGTCGGACCCGGCGCGCCGACCTATTTCAACGTCGCGGCCGCCACGTCGCGTGGCGTGGAGCTCACGGGGACTTTCCGGCCTTCGAATCGATTGTCGCTCCAGGGGAGCTACACCTTCCTCAAGACCGAGGTCACCGATCCCGGGTTCAACTCCGGCGATGGGGATGTCTTCGTGCAGGGGGCGGAGCTCATTCGCCGTCCGGCTCGGCAGGGTGCCCTCGACGCGACCTGGCTCGTCGCGGGCCGGGCCCGCCTGAGCGGGGCAGTGGCCTTCGTCGGGCAGCGGACCGACGTGGATTTCGGGCCCTTCCCGTCGGTCCGGAAGGATCTCCCCGCCTATGCGCTGGTCGATCTCGGTGCGGAGATCGAGGTGCTGGGGTCGCACGGGACCGGGCGGTCTCCGATCGTGGCGGTGACGCTTCGGGCCGAGAACGCGCTCGACAAGCGGTATGACACGGTGATCGGGTTCCCGGGGCGGGGGCGCACGTTGCTCGCCGGGATCCGGACGCACTGGTAGGATCGCCCCAGGTTGCAATCATCCCGATCCGGGCGAGTCATGGCCTCAATCCTTCCGTCCCTCCGTTTTTCCCGGTTGAGGCCAAACCCATCCCTCGTTGGGGTGCCCGCCTGCATGTGGAGGAGCGAGAGGGTGAGGGGGTGTGTAGCTTTCACACCATGATGTACTTCCGATCTCTCGCACTGCTCACCTTGGCCGCCTGCGCCGCGACCGAGCCCTTCCCGGCGGCTCCGGTGGAAGTGCTCGTCGTCGTTAATCGGACCGCCCGGACCCTCAGCGTGGTCCCGACCTCGGCGCCGAACACCGGGGTCACGATCCCCCTCGGCGCGACGAGCGACGTGCCGGCGGGGATGGCGGCCCGGGCGGGCATCGCGCTCGTCCCGCTGGGGGATGACGATGCGGTGGCGGTGGTGGATCTCGGCGCGGGGACGGTGCTCAACACCTTCCCCCTTCCGGCGAATTCGGGTGCCACCGGGGCCGCCATCGTGGATGACTCGATCGGTTACGTGGCCAACCCCGGGGTGAACAGCGTCACCCGGATCAACTACCTCACCGGTGATACGGCGAGCGTCGCCGTCGGCGTGCGCCCGCAGGGCGTCGTATTCACGCGGGGGAAGCTCTTCGTCCTGAACGGGAATATCACCGGCGCCCCTGACTCCATCGGGACGAGCTGGTTGAGCGTGGTCGATCCGGTGACCAACGCGCTCGCCAGCGGGATCGATTCGATCCCCCTCCTTGGCCCCGGCAATGCCCGCGCGGCCACGGTCGGCCCCGACGGGCTGATCTATGTGATGAGTGCCGGGGATTCGGGCACCGGCGAAGGGCGGCTCTCGCTCGTCAACCCCGTCACCCGCGTGGAGCTGGCGAGCTTCCCTGGGTTCGGGAATCTCCCGGGGGCGGTCGCGGCGACGGGCGACCACCTCTTCGTCTCGAGCTGGGCCGAAGGGCTGATGGCGTTCGATACCCGGTTGCGTGAAGTGACGCGCGGGGCGGGAGAGGGGCTCGCGGTCGCGACGCACTCTTCGGTCGCGACCGGCGCCCACGACCGGGTCTACGCGATCAGCGCTGGTCCCTGCAGTGGCGGGACCGGCGGGGTGGCGCACATCCTGCGCGCCAGTGACCTGGTCCAGACCGGGACGATCCCGCTCGGGGAGTGCGCCGGCGGGGCGATGATCACGACCATTCCCGCCGGGCCCTGACCCCGTGGCCCCCGTCGCCACGCCCGCCATCGTCCTCGCCACGCTCCGTTACGGCGAAACCTCCAAGATCGTCCGCCTCGCCACTCGCGACCTCGGGGTGCAGAGCGCCATCGCCAAGGGGGCGTTCCGGCCCAAGAGCAAGTTCGGTGCAGCGCTCCAAGTCCTGAGCGACGGCCAAGCGCAGCTGTACATCAAGGAAGGACGCGAACTCCAGACCCTCGGCGCCTTCGACCTCTCCCGGCTCCGGATCGAGCTGGCCGAAGACTTGGATCGCTGGGCCGCCGCCAACGCGATGGCGGAGGTGATGCTCCGCTGCGCGCCCCCGGCCCCCCATCCCGCCGCCTTCGACGCGCTCCGGAACGGCCTCGATGCCCTGACCATCGCACCCCAGATGGCGGTCGACGTCCTGGCGGTCCGGCTCCTCTGGCAACTGGTCGGGGTCCTGGGGTTCGCCCCGTCGCTGGAAGCCTGTGCCCGCTGTGGCGCTCCCCTCGACCTGCGTCAGGGACTCGCCTTCAGCCCGCGTGACGGCGGGGCGCTCTGCCCAGCCTGCGCCGTCGGACACCCGGTGAGCCGGCTGGGTGCCGAGGACGCCGAAGGGCTCCGGCGCCTCGTGGCCGGCGACGGGGAACTGCCCGCGCTGGGGCCCAAGCAGGCCGCCGCCCATCGACGGCTTCTGGCACGATGGGTGCGGGAGCATCTGGGGGAAGGGGCCCCGCTCCCGG
>JANLXK010000462.1:0-2125 GCA_031365045.1 Gemmatimonadota bacterium
TGAGTGCTGGGTGCTGGGTGGTCGCCGACCCACCTTCAGAGGTAGTGAGCATGGCACAGGGTAAGGCCCGGTGCCCTGGGGAGCGTCACCCGATCTACGCGGACCGGTGCCGGAATACGCAGCACCCAGCACTCAGCACCCAGCACCCAGCACCTCGCACTCTCAGTCGTCGACCCGTACCTTCTCCCCAATGTCCCCCGACACCACCGTCCGCTGCCCCGAATGCGGGACCTCCCTCGAGGATCTCGCGCGCGCCTGCCCGCATTGCGGGGCGGCGTCGCCGGTAGCGCGCACGGCGGAGGGGCTGCTCCCGCCGCAGTCGGGGACGACCGCGGCTCCACCGCTCTCCCTGGACGATCCGGCCCAGGTTCCGGTCCTCGCGGAACTCAGGGAGGAGCTCGAACCGCGTCTGGTGATCTTGAAGCAGCTGGCCAAGGGAGGAATGGGGCTCGTCTACCTGGCGCGCGACCCGGCCCTCAAGCGGCTGGTCGTGGTGAAGGTGCTGGCCCCGGCCCTGGCGCAGAATGACCGGGCCCGGGCGCGGTTCAAGCGGGAGGCGGAGGCCGCGGCCTCGGTCGCTCATCCGAACGTCGTGAGCATCTTCGAGGTCGGTGAGCTGCCCCGCACCGGCACCTCATATATGGTGATGCAGTTCGTCGAGGGACCGACCCTGACGGAGGCCTTCCCGAACGGGACGGTGGCCCCCGAGGACCAGGCGCGTCGCATCCTCGGCGAGGTGGCGAGCGCCCTCGCTGCCGCGCACGCCCGGCGCCTGGTCCACCGCGACATCAAGCCGACCAACGTGATCCTGGAGCGGGAAACCGGCCGCGCGATCGTGCTGGACTTCGGGATCAGCGCCGTGCTGACGCCGAGCCAGCCGCGGAGCTCCAGGCCGAGCGGACGGCTGACCGGCGGGCACGCCGTCCTCGAGCACACGATCCAGAGCGGACTCACCAGCGAAGGGGTCGTCATCGGCACGCCGTACTACATGAGCCCGGAGCAGGCGGCCACGGAGCCGGTCACCCCCAAGAGCGACGTCTACTCACTGGGCGTGGTGGCCTTCGAACTGGTGACGGGAGGACTGCCCTTCGTCGAGCCGACGCCGCAGGCGATGGCGGCGGCGCACCTGAACCAGGCGCCGGCGCTGGTCGAAAGTCTCCGGCACGATCTCGATCCCGAATTCTCCACGCTCATCGACCGCTGTCTCGCCAAGATGCCGGCGGACCGACCCTCGGCCGAAGCGATCGCGCGGGCGCTGATGCCGGAACGGGGGACCCAGATCGAGTGGCCGCCGCCGGGGCTCGACCGGCTGACCGGGCGCGGGTGGCGCGCGCTCCGACGCGCCGGGACCGCGGAGGCCCTCGCGCTCGTCTCCCTGGCGGTGGCCCCCTGGCTCCGGACCCTTGATCCCCCCCAGATCGCGGTGGTCGCGTCGGCGGCAGCGGTGGTGGCGTTCGTCTTCCTCATGCTGGCGGCGGGCGGCACGGCGGCCGACGCGATGACCGGGCTCCTGCGCGGCCTCAAGGCGGGATACCCCCGGGACGTGCTGCTCGATGCGGCGCTCGACAAGCGGCGCGACGCCGGCGACCTCGTGAATGGCGTGGGGGTCTTCGCGCTCGTCCCCGACGCCCAGCGCCACGCGATGCTTCGCCGCCGCCGCACCGGGGCGGCGGTGCTCCTGGCCGGGATCGGCGGGACGGGACTCCTTGCTGGCGCGCTCGGCGCCGGTCTCCTCGGCGCCGACGAATCGGCGGTGGCGATCGCGGCGCTCCCGCTGGCGTTGGGACTCCTCATCCGCGCCATCATCACCGGAGCGGAACGCCGCGTGCGAATCCGGGCAACGCGTGATGCCGGCGAACCGGTCTTCTCCCGCACCCCGCCGATCCGCGCCGAACTGGTGAAAGGGTGGCTCGAGGATGCCGGCCGGAACGCCCCACGACCGGGAACGCCCCAGGACCGTCTGCGCCTGGAGGCGATGACGTTGCCGTGGATCCTGCTGCTGGGGCCGCTGGTGGCGCTGGTGCTGAGGTTGCTGGTGGAACGGTGAGAGGTGCGTGGTGCGTGGTGCGTGGTGCGTGGTGCGTGGTGCGTGGTGCGTGGTGCGTGGTGCGTGGTGCGTGGTGCG
>JANLXK010000177.1:0-3649 GCA_031365045.1 Gemmatimonadota bacterium
CTTCCTGGCCGCCATGGCGGTGAAAGTGTGGTTCAGCTGACCGGGAGCCCACATCGCAGGAGGCGACCCCCTGTACAGTTGGGTATCGCAACAAAAGCCGCAGGCACGGAGGACACGGAGGACAACAGCGAGGTCACGGAGAAGTGCAATTCAATGTGGTCTCAGGGGTAGACTCCTTGCAGGGAGCCATCACCTGAGACCACAACAATTGCAGTTCTCCGTGATCTCCGTCTTTGCTCCGTGTCCTCCGTGCCTGCGGCTTTTGTTGCGCTACCCATCGGTACAGAAGGTCGCCTCCCGCAGCGATCTCTCCTGGTCAGCTGAACCACACTTTCACCGCCACGGCGGCCAGGAAGACGGCGAACATCCGACGCAGCACCATGGCGTCCATGTGCTGCACGAGCTTCGCGCCGAAGAAGACGCCGAGGGCCAGGCCGAGGGCGATCAATCCCGCCGCCTTGAGGTCGACGTTGCCGTCCTTCCAATAGACCCACGCCCCGAGGGCACCGACCGGCAGCAGGAGCGAGGCCAGGGAGGTGCCGGTGGCCTGCTTCTGGGGGAAATGGGCCAGGAGGACGAGGGCGGGGACGATCATCACGCCGCCGCCGATGCCGAAGAGGCCGGAGAGGACGCCCGCGGCGAGTCCGATCAGGAGAAAGAGCATACAGACCGCTCCGGGCAGGAGGGTGGTGTACCGGCGGATGGTGCAACAAGTGCCGCAGGCACGGAGGACACGGAGAAAGAACAGAGAGGCCACGGAGAAAAGCAAATGTTGTGGTCTCTTTGGCGGCTCCCTTGCAAGGAGCCAGCCACCGATCCCACAACAAATGCAGTTCTCAGTGTCCTCCGTCTTTGCTCCGTTTCCTCCGTGCCTGCGGCTTTTGGAAGGCCATACACAGGTACACAGCCCTGCTCAGTGCGCCGCCCCGCTCCCCGGGATGAGCCGTCCGGTGCGGAACCGCAGCAGCAGCGGCAGCGAGCAGACGAACACGATCCCCATCGTCAGGAAGAGCCGGGTGGCGGCCAGGGTCTGCGCCTGTCGATAGAGCACCCGGTACAGCACCAGGTTGGCCTGGGCCACGGCCCGGGTCGCGTCGCCATGCACCGCGGTGAACTTCTGGGCCAGTGCGGCCAGGTACGCCTGGGTCCCCGGGTCATAGAGCGACTGGTGGGCCCGGAGCCCGTCCATCGCCTGCTCGCTGAACCGGTGCAGCAGCGTCGCGGCGATGGCGATGCCGAAGCTCCCGCCCAGCTGGCGCGACAGGTTGAACAGCCCCGTCCCCTGGGCCAGCTGGTACGGCTTCAAGTCGGCCACGGACGCGTTGGTGAGCGGCACGAAGATGCAGCCGAGCCCCACGCCGCGGAGGATCATCGGCCAGAAGGTGTCGCTGAGGCCGGTCTGGGTGGTGAAGTGCGAGTGCATGTACATCGAGGCGAAGAAGAGCCCCGTGCCGATGGTGATCATCACCCGCGCGTCGAGCTTGGACGCGTTCCGCCCGACCACGGCCATCGTGACCGCACTGGCAAGGGCGCCGGGGAGGATGACCTTGCCGGTGTCCCACGCCGTGAAGCCGAGCACGGTCTGCAGGAAGACCGGCAGCGCGAAGACACTCGAGTAGAGCGCGAAGCCGAGCCCGAGTCCGTACGTCACCCCGGCGGCGAGCTGCCTGTTCTTGAGGATCCGGAGATCAACGATCGGATGCTCGGTCGTGAGCTCGTGCCACACGAACCCGACGAGCCCGATCACCGCGCCGAACGTCTCGGCCACGATCTCGCGTGAGGCGAACCAATCCCGGCTCTCCCCCCGCTCGAGCAGGATCTGGAGCGAGCCGATCCCGAGGATGAGGAGCGCCAGTCCGATCCAGTCCACGTGGTCGGCCTGTTCGCGGCCGTGGTCCGGCTCCGGCACGAGCTGCCACGTCAGGATCCCCGCCATGACGCCGAGGGGCAGGTTGATGTAGAAGATCCAGGGCCAGGCGAAGTTGTCGGTGATCCAGCCGCCGAGCGTCGGCCCCAGCGTCGGCCCGACCATGACCCCCATCCCGAAAATGGCCTGGCCGATCCCCCGCTCCTTGGCGGGGAAGACGTCGAAGAGGATGGCCTGCGCCGTGCTGATGAGGGCGCCGCCACCGATCCCCTGGACCACCCGGGCTCCCACCAGTTCGCCCAGCGTGTGCGCGTTGCCGCAGAAGAACGACGCCACGGTGAAGATGGCGATCGATCCGGTGTAGTAGTTCCGTCGCCCGAACCGGCCCGACAGCCAGCTGGTGAGCGGCAGGATGATCACGTTGGCCACGATGTAGCCGGTGCTCACCCACGCTACCTCCTCCAGCGTCGCGCCGAGCGACCCCATCATGTGCGGGATGGCGACGTTCACGATGCTGGTGTCCACCAGCTCGAGCACACTCGCCAGCGTCACCGCGAACGCGATGAGGTAGCGGTTCTTGTAGACCTCTTCGCGCGTGACCTGGCGGGGCGGCGCGAAGCGGGGCAGCCGGAGGCGCGGCAGTACGAACGTGCCCACGCTCAGCTCTTGGTGATCTCGGCCACGACCGACATCCCCGGCCGGAGCGGGGCCTTCGCGTCGATGGGATCGGTCAGGCGGATCCGCACCGGCACCCGCTGGACGACCTTGGTGAAGTTGCCGGTGGCGTTGTCGGGCGGGATCAGCGCGAACTTGGCGCCCGTCGCCGGGCTCACCGACTCCACGATGCCGTGGAAGACGCGGTGCGGGTACGCGTCCACGCGCACCTCGACCACGTCACCGGAGTCCACCCCGGCGAGCTCCGTCTCCTTCAGGTTGGCCGTCACCCAGACGTCCTGGAGCGGCACCACCGCCATCAGCAGCATCCCCGGCTGCACCACGCCACCCACTTCCACGTTCCGCTTGGCGATCACCCCGTCGATCGGGGCCACCAGCGTGGTATAGGAGAGCTGGAGCCGCGCGTTGTCCACGGCGGCCTGCGCCGCCGCGAGCCGCGCATCGGCACCGGTCAGCGCCGCCTGGGCGCCGAGGACGTTGTTCTCGGCCGCGCTCTGGTTGCGGCGCGTGGCGTCGACGTTCGCCTTGGCGGCGTCGAAGGCGGCTTGCGCGGCGTCGAGCTGCGACGCGGCCACGATCTGCTGCGCCGCCAGCGTCTTGATCCGTCCGAGGTCGGCTTCGGCCTTCCGGAAGCTCGCTTCGGCCGACGCGACGGTGCTGCCTGCGGCACCGGCCTGGGCCTTCGAGGCCTCGAGCTGCGCCACGGCGAGGCCGGCGCGGGTGGTGGATCCGGCCGCGGCACGCGCGGCGGCGAGGTCGCCCTCCATCTGCGCCAGGCGCACGCGGAGGTCGCGGCCGTCGAGCACCACCAGGGTATCGCCCGCCTGCACGGGGACGTTGTCGTCCACCCGCACTTCGGCAACGAACGCCTGCACTTTGGGCGCGATCGGCGTGATGTGTCCGTCGACCTGCGCGTTGTCGGTCGAGACGTGGGTGCGGGCGTGGAGGTACTTCGCCCCGCCCCAGATGGCCACGAGGGCGACCAGGCCGCCGACGATCTGGAGGGGACGGCGGTTCTTCGGCGCGGCGGCGGTGTCGTTCACGGGAGTCGTCATCAGGTTCTCAGCGCATCTGGTCGAGCGCCCCGAGGGCGCGATACGCACGCAC
>JANLXK010000185.1:0-2923 GCA_031365045.1 Gemmatimonadota bacterium
CCTCGTCCTGCACCATGGCGTCCATGTGCTGCGTCGGATGTTCGCCGTCTTCCTGGCGGCGGTGGCGGTGAAGGTGTGGTTCAGCTAAGAGGTAGGAAGGGAAGAAGGTAGGAGGGTAGGAAGCCGACCTCGCCGGAGGCAGATCCCTCACTCGGCTGCATCGGCTCAACGCGATCCCGCTTCCTACCTTCTTCCCCTCCTACCTTCCTACCTTCCTACCTTCCTACCTCGCACGTCCCCGTGCGCCGGAGCTCGATCTTCTGCCCCAGCTGGCTGCGGAACGCCCGCCGAGAGGTCTCGGCCACGCGGGTCTCGGCCGTGACCTGACGGACCCAGCTCAGCAGTCCTTCCCGGCCCCACGCCACCACGCCGTCGCTCGATTCGGATTCATGCACCGCGAACGGGCGCTCGGGGGTCGCGGGCGCGTCCGTCTCCTTGCTGCTGGTGAGCCGGAATCGGTGAACGTGGGCGCTGTCGGTGAGGGGATCCAACGTGCCAACGGCGAAGTTCGGGAAGAGGTCGTCGAGGGCGAGCGAAAGGTCGGAGACCTCTGCCACTTCGTCGGGGACCCAGGGGGCCGCCACTCGGGTGAAGCGGCCGGCTGGCGTCAGCACCCCACGGTAGCGGCCGCCGAGCATTCCGGAGGCGTCGGGGACGAGGGTGGAGCCGTCGGCCCGGTGTGAGAGCGTGAGGGAGTCCCACCACGCCTCGATCACGATCCCGCTGTCGCTTGGTGTTCCTTGCACCAGCAATCGTCCATCGCGTCGCAACTCCTCGACCCGCCGCCGCCCCTCCATCTCGGTGGTGACGGTGGTGTTGACGCGCACGTCGAAGCTGGTGCAGGCGAACTGGCCGGCCTCGTAGCGGGGCACCTGGGCGACGCACGGTCGCACGGTCGCCAGGACGCACCACAGCAATGCCCCGAGCGCGTGCTGCGATCGAGGCATCACCAGATCCGTGCGCCCGTGCACCCGTGCGTCCGTGCGCCTATTCCGCCCCGAGATACGGATACTTCCAGTCGTGCGGCGGGACGAAGTTCTCCTTCATGAGCCTCGGTGAGATCCACCGGATCAAGTTGAGGATCGACCCCGCCTTGTCGTTGGTCCCGCTGGCGCGGGCGCCACCGAAGGGCTGCTGGCCCACCACGGCACCGGTCGGCTTGTCGTTGATGTAGTTGGTGCCGGCCGCGTTCCGGAGCACCCGGTTGGCCACGTCCTGTGCAGCGCGATCCTGGGCGAACACCGCCCCGGTGAGGGCGTAGGGCGAGGTGCTGTCCACCAGCGCCAGCGTCTCTTCCCACTTGGCCTCGGGGTAGACGTGCACGGTGAGCACCGGCCCGAAGATCTCCTCGCACATGGTGCGGTACTTCGGATCCTCGACCTTGAGCAGCGTCGGCTCGATGAACCACCCCTTCGAGTCGTCGCACTTGCCACCGTGGATGAACGCGACACCCGGCTTGGTGCGCGCCTCGTCGAGGTACCCCTTGATCCGCTCGAACGCCTTCTTGTCGATCACGGCGCCCATGAAGTTCCGGAAGTCGCCCACGTCCCCCATCTTGATCTCGGCCAGCGCGGCGAGCATCCGCTCCTGCACCTTGGGCCAGAGATTCGACGGGATGTAGGCGCGGCTCGCCGCGGAGCACTTCTGTCCCTGGTACTCGAAGGCGCCGCGCACGAGGGCCACCGCCAGCGCGTCGACGTCGGCGCTCGCGTGCGCGACGACGAAGTCCTTGCCGCCGGTCTCCCCGACCAGCCGCGGGTAGCCTTTGTAGTTCGGCAGGTTCTTCGCCACACCCTGCCAAAGCGACTGGAACACCTCGGTGCTGCCGGTGAAGTGGATGCCCGCCAGGCGCGGGTCACTGAGCACGAGATCGGAGATGGTGCTCGCCGGGCCCGGAAGGAAGTTGATGACCCCCGGCGGGAGCCCCGCCTCGAGCAGCACCTGGTAGACGAACCAGTTGCTCAGTGACGCCGACGCCGCCGGTTTCCAGACCGCCACGTTGCCGAGCATCGCCGGCGCGGTGGGGAGGTTGCCGCCGATGGCGGTGAAGTTGAACGGCGTGATGGCGTAGACGAACCCTTCGAGCGGCCGGTGGTCGAGCCGGTTCCACATCCCCTTGTCGCTGATCGGCTGCTCCTGATAGAGCCGCTCGGCGTAATGGACGTTGAACCGCCAGAAATCGATCAATTCGCAGGCGGCATCGACCTCGGCCTGGTGTGCGGTCTTGCTCTGGCCCCACATCGTGGCGCCGTTCACGGTCGCGCGATACGGGCCGGCCAGGAGGTCGGCCGCCTTGAGAAAGATCGAGGCCCGGTCCTCCCACTTGGTATGCTGCCACCACATCTGCGCCTCGATGGCCGACTCGATCGCCGCCTTCACCTCCCCCGGCCCGGCCTGATGGACTTTGGCGAGCACCTTCCGGTGGTCGTGCGGCGAGGTGACGTCGATGGTCCTCCCGGTGCGGACTTCCTTGCCACCGATGACCAGGGGGATCTCGACGACCGAGCCGCCGAGTTCGGCGAGCTTCGCCTTGAGGGCGGTCTTCTCTGAAGAACCCGGTGCGTAGCCGAGGATCGGTTCGTTGATGGGGTGCGGGGTGGTGAACATGGTGCTGGGTCCTGGGTGCTGGGTACTAGTGGGTCGAGCGAGACGGGAAAGATAAACGCCTCTCCCCCCTGCCCCCTCGGGGGAACGGGCGTCCCGCCGGTTCAGACCTCACCCCCCGGCCCCCTCTCCCTTGCGGGAGAGGGGGAGTCCCTCCGCGCAGTGAAAGCCCCCCTCCGGTTTTCGGAGGGGGGTTGGGGGGAGGTGGAAACGGAGGGGCTCGGTTCGCACCATCCTACCGGGCCAATGCCCTCATCCAGGGGGGCGCATTTCCGTTCACCAGCGGCTTGTCGAGCACCGTGAACCCGTTCCGGGTCAG
>JANLXK010000192.1:0-4363 GCA_031365045.1 Gemmatimonadota bacterium
AGCTGCGTCGGCCCCACCACGAGCCAGACGCCCACGGGGACCAGCGCCGCGACGAGGAGGCCAAGCCCGTGGAAAGGGTGCACCCCCTTCTACTGGGCGAAGCGATACACCTCGTGCACGCCGAGCATCGCCACGAGCGCCACGAGGCCGGTGAGCCACCAGGCGCCCAGCCAGACGAGGGCGAGGGTGGCGGGGATGGCCACCAGCGCGAAGACGACCCGCTTCATCATGTTGGCGTTCATCAGACCGTGACCTTGCCGAAGCGGCGTTCGCGACGCTGGTATTCGATGATCGCCTCGTAGAGGTCGCCACGGGTGAAGTCGGGCCAGAGGACCGGCGTCACGTGGATCTCGGCGTAGGCGAGCTGCCAGAGGAGGAAGTTGGAGATGCGCATCTCGCCCGACGTGCGGATCAGGAGATCCGGGTCGGGCCACGCGGCGGTCCAGAGATGGCGCGCGATCGCGGCCTCATCGATGTCGGCCGGGTCGAGCTCCCCCTGCCGCACTTCCTCGGCCAGCAGCCGCGCGGCCCGCGTGATCTCGGCCCGGCCGCTGTAGGAGAGGCAGATGTTGAGGGAAAGCTTGGTGCCGCCGCTGGTCTCGCGCTCGATCCGCTCCACCGCGGAGCGGGCCGTGGGGGCGAGGCGCTCCAGGTCGCCCAGGAAGCGGACCGTGACCCCGTTCTTGTGCAGGTCGGCGGCCTCCTTGGCGATGTACTCCTCAAGGAGGGACATCAGCGCCCCGATCTCCTCGACCGGCCGCTGCCAGTTCTCCTGGCTGAAGGCGAAGAGGGTCAGCACGTCGACCCCGGCGGCGAGGCACCCCTCGACCGTCTCGCGCACCGATTTCATCCCGGCGTGGTGGCCGAACGGGCGCGGCAGCGCGCGCCCCTTGGCCCAGCGACCATTCCCGTCCATGATCACGGCGACGTGAGCGGGGATGGCGCCGTGGAGGCGGATCCGGTCGAGGAGCGCGGCGGGGGTCACGGTCAGACGGCCAGCAGTTCCTGTTCCTTCTGGTGGATCAGGGCGTCGATCTGCTTGATGTGCTCGTCGGTGGTCTTCTGGATGTCCTTCTCGGCCCGCTTGATGTCGTCCTCCGGGAGCCCCGAGAGCTTCTTGACCTTGCTCATCGCCTCGCCGCGCGCGTGCCGCACCGCCACGCGCCCTTCCTCGGCGAGCTTGTGGATCACCTTGACCAGCTCCTTCCGCCGCTCTTCGGTGAGCGCCGGCAGCGGGACGCGGATGATCGCGCCCTGGGTCGCGGGGTTCACGCCGAGGTCGCTGTCACGGATGGCCTTCTCGATGGCCTGGGTCAGCGCCTTGTCGAACGGCTGGACGTTGATGAGGCGCGGCTCGGGCGCGGTGACCATCGCCACCTGCGTGAGCGGCACCATCGTGCCGTACGCCTCGACCCGCACCACGTCCATCAGGGTCGGGGACGCCTTGCCGCTGCGGATGCCGGAGAATTCCCGTCTGGTCGTCTCGACCGCCTTCCGCATCAGCTCCTTGGCGTGCTTCTCGAGTTCCGGGATAGTGCTCATCGGACGAGGGTCCCCACGCGCTCACCGGCCAGGATGCGCCGGACCGCGCCAGGTTGGTTGATGTTGAACACGACGATCGGCAGGTTGTTCGACTTGCAGAGCCCGAACGCGTTGGCGTCCATCACCTCGTAATTATTGACGATCGCGTCCTGGTACGACAGCTCGGGAATGAACTTCGCATCATTGTGCTTGCGGGGATCCTTGGTGTAGATCCCGTCCACCGAAGTGGCCTTGAGGATCACCTGCGCCTCGACCTCGAGGGCGCGGAGCACGGCGGCGGTGTCGGTGGAGAAGAACGGGTTGCCGGTGCCGCCCGCGAAGAGCACGAGACGGCCCTTCTCCTGGTGCCGCTGCGCCCGCCGGCGGATGTACGGCTCGGCCAGCGATTCCATCCGGATGGCGGTCATGACCCGGGTGTCGACGCCCTTCTTCTCGAGCACATCCTGCAGGGCGAGGGCGTTGATGACGGTGCCCAGCATCCCCATGTAGTCGGCACTGACCCGGTCGAGCCCGCCCTGGCTGGCGGTGGTGCCGCGGATGATGTTGCCGCCGCCCACCACCACCGAGAGGCGCACGCCGAGGGCGTGCACCTCCTTGATCGCGTCGGCCAGGGATTCGAGCACCGGGAAATCGAGCCCCTGCCCCTTCTCGCCCGCCAGCGCCTCGCCGGAGAGCTTGAGCAGGACACTGGAATAGGCAAGGGCGCTCACGCGGCCTCGCCGATCTTGAAGCGGGCGAACCGGACCACGGTGGCACCGGCCACGCTCGTGAGCAATGCGGCGATGGTCTTCGACTCGTCCTTGACGAACGGCTGGTCGAGGAGCGACCGCTCGGCGGCGAACTTCTTGAGCTTCCCGTCGACGATCTTGGCGCGGATGTTCTCCGGCTTCTTCTCGGCCGCCACCTGCTCCTCCGCGATACGGCGTTCACGCTCGAGCACATCGGCCGGCATGTCGGAGGCCTGCACCACGATCGGGTCGGCCGACGCGATGTGCAGGGCGATCTCGTTGGCGAGGGCGATCGCGTCGGGTCCGACCACGCCGGCGAGCTCGACGAGGACGCCGACCTGCTGGTTGTGGTGCAGGTAGCGGCCGACCACGCCGCCATCCGGCCGGTAGTGGGCCAGGCGCTTGGCGCTGATCGCCTCGCCGATGACGCCGCCCACTTCCTTGATGCGCTCGCCGACCGGCTTGCCGTTGGCCACTGTCGCGAGGAGGGGGCCGTCGCTGGCGAGCACGTGGGTGCCCTGCGGCACCGTGAGGGCGAAGGCGAGGAGCTCGAGGCCAAGCTTCTGGAAGCCCTCGGTCTTGGCGACGAAGTCGGTCTCGCAGTTGAGCTCGACCATCCCGCCGAAGTTGCCGTCGTCGGCCACGTGCATGAAGATGAGGCCCTGCATGGCGTCGCGGCCGGCGCGCTTCTCGGCCTTGGCGATCCCCTTCTTGCGCAGGAGCTCGGCGGCGGCGGCCATGTCGCCACCGGCCTCCTGGAGGGCCTTCTTGCAGTCGCCGATCCCGGCGCCGGTGCGGGCGCGAAGCTCGCTGATGTCCTTGGTGCTGATCGTCTTCGTGGTCATATCGATTCGTCGGTCAGAGTTCGTTCATAGAAGAGCCGCCGCCCAGGGCCGGGTGGGCCCGCGAGCGGCGGCGATCCAAGGGGCGGCGTGCGGCCGCCCGCTTATGCGTTGTCGCCCGCGTCGGCCGGTGCGGCCTCGGCGTCGGCCGGCTCGGCGCCTTCGGCACCCTCGGTCTTCAGGCGGGCCGCGATCGCCTCCGGCTTCGGACGGCGCTTGCGGCGGGGCCGACGGCGGCGCCCTTCGCGGTCGTCGCCGGCATCGGCACCACCATCGGAGCTGTAGGTCTCGCCGTCGCCATCTTCGCCCGTCTCGCGCGAAGGCATCTGGGCGCGCCCTTCGGCGATGATGTCGGCCAGGGCCGTGGTGATCAGGGCCACCGAGCGGATCGCGTCGTCATTGCCCGGGATCGGCACGGTGATGATGTCGGGGTCGGCGTTGGTGTCGACGATGGCGACGACCGGGATACCGAGCTTGTTGGCCTCGGCCACCGCGATCTTCTCCTTCTTGGCGTCGACCACGAAGAGCGCGCCCGGGAGCCGGGTCATGTTCTTCACGCCTTCGAGGTTCCGCAGGAGCTTGAGGCGCTCCCGCTCGAACATCAGCTTCTCCTTCTTCGTGTAGTTCGCGAAGGAGTCGTCGGTCTGGCCCTGCTCGAGCTCCCGCAGCCGCTTCAGCTGCTTCTTGAGCGTCGCGAAGTTGGTCAGCATGCCGCCCAGCCACCGCTCGGTCACGAACAGCGCGCCGGACCGGCCCGCCTCGGCCTCCACCACGCTGGCCAGCTGCCGCTTGGTGCAGACGAAGAGGACGTTCTCGCCCTTGAGGATGACCTGCTTGATGAGCTCCTGCGCCTTGGTGAGCTGGCGCAGGGTCTTCTGGAGGTCGATGATGTAGATGCCGGAACGTTCCGCGAAGATGAACCGGCGCATCTTCGGGTTCCAACGGCGGGTCTGGTGTCCGAAGTGGACGCCAGCTTCGAGCAGGTCCTGCAGGAGCGGCTGAGCCATTCTGCGGTGATTCCCTTCTAGGGGTTGATCGTCCCCCGCCGTCATCTCCGCGCCGACCCCCTGAGGGGACCCCGGCATGGATCGGGTCGAGGTGAGAGTTGGCCCGCCATGAAATGGCGAGCTTACCGTCGGCCCGCGATTTGATCGCGGACCTCCGACGTTAACGCTTCGAGAACTGGAACCGCTTGCGGGCGCCAGGCTGGCCGGGCTTCTTGCGCTCGACGGCCCGCGGATCGCGGGTCAG
>JANLXK010000225.1:0-1634 GCA_031365045.1 Gemmatimonadota bacterium
CGTCCAGGCGGCCTGAGGCCTGGCGCCATCGTTGGGATGGCCGGGCACAGAAACCCAGAAAACCCTGAGACCCTGAAACCGCCCTTTCAGGGTTTTTGGGTTTTCAGGGTCTCTGCTCCCGACCAGCTTGCCTCTGATGCGGCCCTGCGACGCTAGCGACCGACGAGATCGCGGAGCTGCTCTGGACGTTCCAGCCAGTAGTCCGGCTTCGTCCCTTCCAGCTCCGGCCGGGTGAACGGTCCCCAGAGCACCGCCGCGGTCCGCACCCCCGCCGCTCGCCCCGACTCCATGTCGTGTACGCTGTCGCCGATGAAGACGGCCTCCTCGGGCGACACCTGCATCAGCTCCAGCGCCTTCAACACCGGCTCCGCGTGGGGCTTGGGGTTCACCACGTCGTCGGCGCCGATGATCACCTCGAATTCCCGATCCAATCCCATCAGCTTGAGCCCCCGCTCGGCCCCGGGGCGATTCTTGCTCGTCACCAGCCCGAACCGGATCCCCATCGCGCCGATGCGGCGGACGACCTCTGCTACTCCGGGGTAGGGCGTCGCCATCGTGTCGTGGTGCGACAGGTTGAACTCGCGATACGTGGCCACCAGCTGCTCCATCGACAGGTCGGGGCGGACCGAATCCCGGAACTGCACCCGGAGCGGCGTACCGAGCCCGGCCAGCCATTCCGCGTCGGTGCGGCGGGGGAGGCCGTGCATTTCGGTCGTGTAGTGGTAGCTGTCGAGGATGAGGCGAACGCTGTCGAGCAGCGTGCCATCGAGGTCGAAGAGGAACGTGGTGAGGGGCGTCACAGTGGGCAATTCTACCGAGGTCGGCGCCGAGGCGCACCTCGGCGCTTGCGCATGGCATGCCCGATTGCTAGCGTTTCGCACCCCTGAATACGCTCTACCCAGGAAGTACATGGCCGTCCGCAGTCGCGTGTCCGCCATTATCGCCATCAGTCTCGCCTCGCTGGCACTCAGCGCAAGCCTCGCTGCCTGTGGTGGCCGAGGCTCGGGGGACGCGGTCGTCATCGGCGTCACCGGCCCCTTCAGCCAGCCGCGCGGGGTGTCGATGAAGGCCGGTGCCGAACTGGCGCGCGACGAGATCAACAAGGCGGGGGGGATCGACGGCACGCCGATCGAGCTCGTCTTCGCGGACGACAGCGCCAACGTCGATGCGGCGGTGCGGATCGCCAACGAATTCCGGGCCAACAGGCAGATGGTCGCCGTCATCGGCCACCTGACCAGCGGACCGACCGCGGCGGCGGCGCCGGTGTACAACGGCGAGGGCTCGCCGATGGCGCTCATCAGCCCCTCGGCCTCCTCCCCGGCACTGACCGAGGACGGGGGGCGGGCCGTCTTCCGGATCTGCCCGACCGACTTTGCGCATGGGCAGGCGCTGGCGCGGCACGCCCGGAACGCGCTTCACGCGCGCACCGCGGCGATCCTGTACGAGAATGACACCTACGGTCGCGGCGTCTCGGCCAATTTCGCGACTGATTTCCGGCAGCTCGGTGGCACGTTACTGAGCGAGGACCCGTACAACAAGGTGATCACGAGCTTCGAGCCGTACCTGAGGCGCCTGCAGCAGCGGGGCGGGGCGGACGTGATCCTGATCGCCGGGGTGCGGGACGGTGCCGAGCG
>JANLXK010000294.1:0-11404 GCA_031365045.1 Gemmatimonadota bacterium
GGCCGACGGTGAGCGTGCCAGTCTTGTCGAAAATGATGACGTCAAGCTTGGTGGCATCCTCAAGTGCCGACGCGTTCTTGAAGAGAATGCCGTTCATCGCGCCGAGTCCCGTGCCCACCATCACTGCCATGGGCGTGGCCAGGCCCAAGGCGTCCGGGCAGGCGATCACGAAGACCGTGATGGTCAGCGTCACCGCGAACAGCAGGGTCTGGCCGATCCACCAAAACCACACCGCAAAGGTCGCCAGGCCGACGAGGATGGCCACGATCACCAGCCATTGCGCGGCCTTGTCGGCCAGGAGCTGCGCCGGCGCCTTGGAATTCTGCGCCTCCTGCACGAGTTTGACGATCTGCGCCAGCGCCGAATCGGCGCCGACCTTCGTGGCCCTGTAGCGAAAGCTGCCGCTCTTGTTGATGGTCGCGCCGATCACCGTCGCACCTGGTCCCTTCGTGACCGGCATCGACTCACCGGTGAGCATGGACTCGTCGACCAGCGACTCGCCGGTCTCCACCGTGCCGTCGACCGGGATCTTGTTGCCGGGCCGGATCACGACGATCTCGCCCGCCAGCACCTCCGCCGTCGGCACTTCAGTCTCAACGCCGTCGCGGATCACGTTGGCCTTGGCCGGGGTGAGATCCATCAGGGCCTTGATGGCCGACGACGCACCGGCCCGGGCGCGCATTTCCAGCCAGTGTCCGAGCAGGATGAAGACCAGCAGGACCGACGCGGCTTCGAAGAACTGCCCGCCTCCCTTGAAGAAGAAGGTCGTGCCGACGCTGAAGAGATATCCGGTCCCCACGCTCAACACGATCAGCGCGGCCATTCCCAGGACGCCCTTCCTGACTGCGCGCCAGGCGGAGACAAAGAACGGCCAGCTCGGGTAGAGGATCGCGGCGCTGGCCAGGAAGAACAGCCAGAGATCGAGCTCCAAGCCGAACGGCGGTGCCGGCGGCTGGAAGAGACTTCCCATCGGGGAGTACACAAAGATCGGCACCGCGAACACCAGGCAGATCCAGAAGCGATTGCGCATATCGCGCACCATGGCCGCCAGGTCGTGGCCCGCATGGCCCATGTCGTGCGCCATGTCGTCTGACATCGCGGATGGCCCGTCGGGAGTCGCGTGGTCTTCGTGGCCCGCGTGGCCTTTGGGGCCTTCGTGGGCTTCCTGGGCAGCCGGCGCGGCGGTCGATGGAGCGACCGATGGGGCCGGAGGTGTCGCGGCAGGCGCGGCAGCCGGTGCGGTAGCACGTGCCGCCGCAGCTGGCGCGTCGTGCTCCGACGCATACGCGCGCTGCCGTACGGCCGACTTGATATCGGTGACCTCGAGTCGGGTCTCGTCGTACCGCACGGTGGCGCTTCCTGCAGCGGCGTTCACGGTGACGCTCTCCACGCCCGGCACCGCACCGATCTGTGCTTCCACTCCGGGCACGCTCAACACCGAGAGCATGTCGTGTACGTCAATCACGCTCGTCTTCATCGCGGCTCCGGCAGGCGGTGTTCATCGCAACGCGGCGCATCGCGATCAGTGGGGCGGACTCAGCGCAGTCTCGTGCCCCAGAAATGCGATGCGATGCCGTAGAGTGCGCCGAGGACGAACCCGGCACCGGTGAACAAGGCGAATCCCGTCAGCACCGCGAGGGGACTGCCGCTGATCGGCCACGGACTTGCCGGCGCAATGGCCGCAATGACTCCGAAGGGTGGAAACGCCGCGTCGAAGATGGCACAGAACAGGTACGCCGCCGCAAACGTGGTGGCCAGCGCAAACGCGGGGATCTTCCAGGGGCGTGGCATGGTCCTTACATCTTGTGCTTGACGACGCGCGCTGCGTCGCCCGGGTTCTCGTCGCTGACCATTTCGCATGCCGCAACGGCCGCCACTGTGCCGGCGCGCCACATCCATCCCACGGGAAGAAAGCGATGGGCCTGTTGCATGATCACGTCCGCGGGCGGGAATGACACGGTCAACCCGGATTCGACCTGGATGACGTCGTCGGGCAGCGATCGGAAGTCACCCGTGCATTCGTCATGACTGTGCGGCATGAAGACACCGAGGTGAAAATCAGCCAGCCTGCGCAGCATCGCCCGCACTTCCGGCAGCTGAATGGCGTCCTGCGCCGAGAGCATGGCAGGCGGCAAATCGGATCGGCTTCCCTGTATAGTGATGGGGGTCGTCATAGTCCGCTCCTGAGTGGCTGTTGGTGACCGGGCGCCCTAGCCCTTGGCTTTGTCTTGGTGGACGGTGTCGTGTTGCGCGGCGGGCGCGGGCACCGTTGCCGGCGACTTGGCCGGCGCCGCGTTGTCGCGCGGCATCGTGGATGCGCCCGCGGCACCCGTTGTCGCCGCGGGGGCTGGGGGTGCCGGGAGTGGGCTCGGCGTACTCGATGCTCCGTGGCCTTCGTGACCGGGGTGCTTCGCGGCCGCGTCGGCCGCCGCCACCTCGAACCCACTTTGGCGCACTCCCGACTTGATATCGGCGATATCGAGGCGGGTCTCGTCGTAGCGCACCGTGGCGCTGGCCGCCGCGAAATTGACCGTAACGCTCTCGACACCCGGCACGGCGCCGATCCGCTGTTCGACCCCATCGACGCTCAACACCGACAGCATATCGTGTACTTCGATCACACTGGTCTTCATCACGCCTCCTTTGCCGTGTAGGCATTCAACATGTCCGGTGACGCACTCCAGCTACTTCGCAAGCCCACCGTGCTTGCGTGCTGGCGCCTGGTGTGCGATCACGATGAGCGTGGCGCACCCGTGAGGCCTTCGCCGGCTGCCGGTGCAGCGTGTCGTTCCGGAGGGGTGCCCGGGACTCATCGCTGTTCGAGATCTCGTTCGCCCATGACCACGCGCGTGACTCGCCCCTGGCCCGGGTGGCTCATCGCTTCATACAGGCGCTCGCCCTTGAGCAGCAGCTCGGCGATCAGCGCCGTGAACGCGCGCGGCGACATCTCTCGCGCCGTCCCGGGGATGAGCCCTTTGAACAGGGTGATGCGGTCCGCCAGCGGCAGCGCATTGGCCTTGTCGACGAGCCGCCGCAGCACGGCGTGATTGAGCATTGCTGTGTTGAGGCTGGTAGTCACGACCGCAACTCAGGCCGCGGTCGCGGTGTAGCCTGCATGCGCGACTGCTCCGCGCAGTGCCTCTGGACTGGTCAGTGCGGGATCGTAGGTGACCGTGGCGGCTCCGACCGTCACGTGCGCTTCTTGCACCCCGGGGATGATCGAGAGGGCGTTGCGGACGCTGCTGACGCAGCCGCCGCAGGTCATGCCGGTGATGGGGATCGTGAGTCTGAGCATGAGACCTTTCGGCGTGCGAGAATGAACAGCAGTTCCGCTGTCGCAAGGACATTCATCGCTTTGCGTCGCCGGGGCCATCCCACCGAAGGAGTACTTCTCTTTGGGGATTCGCCGGGTTCGCGGCGGCGTACGTTCCGGTAGGGAATACCCGGATGCGCGTCGGGATGGACGCCCGATGGCGTCATCGCCGCTGTGCGACAACGGTTGCGGCGCGCATCCGCGCGGTGAAGACTCTCAACTCTGCGGTGAGCGTATTCTCGCGGAGAACGGCGAGTAGTGTCCGCGAGACTGGACAGATGGCTGCAAGCTGGTCCTCAGCGCGCGCCCACTCCCCACCGACGGGCAAACACGTTGTAGATGGGTCCGTACACGAGGCCCGCGTACGCCCCGTAGAGGAACGACTCGACGAGTCCGAGGAGGAAGCCGGGCACCGTGAGCCACGTGAACCCCGGCAACAGAACTGCGAGGGCTCGACTCATGTGCAGCGATTCGGGGGCCACGAGGCCGTAGAGCACGCATACGACGAACGTCACCGCCCCGAACACGCCCAGGGACCAGGCGAGAACCTTAGTGTTCAGCATGATCGCTATCCCCTCCGTTCGGAGTGTGTGCCGAGCGCGTGCCGTGCGCGCCGTGCCTGCCGTGACTGCCGTGACCGCCGTGCATCTTCAGATGCATCCATGCGAACGCGACTGCCACGACGAGCCAGAACCAGTTCTCACGTATCCATTGCATCAGTCAGGCCCTCCTGGGTGATAGGGATCGCGTGGTGACACCAAACGCTCAGGGCAGCGCCAACCAGCAATAAGAACATCACGAACGGGGAGACCAGCACCACGCGGTGAAGGCGATGCCTGGAGCGAACCACAATACGGTGCCGGGATCATGGCCACCCCCGCGCCATGCTGCGGCCGCTCACGGGAATCTCGCGCTGACGCCCAATGCCGTATCCGTCATCTCGATGGACCGGGGGCCGTCCCGCACTCTTCCCATGAGGGCGCGGATGGCATCGATGGTCTCCGGCACCACGATCGCCTGATTGTCCACCTGATACGCGTAGAAGAGTTCCTGGCCCTCCACCGCCAGGATGTCCTCCCAGATCCCCACCTCCCACATATCACCCCGAGGTCGTCCGAGCTCTTTCATGATCTCGGCGGTGACGTTCAGCGCCTCGATCCCGTCGTCGACGCGGATGAAGGCGATCCTCGGCACGGCCCGGAACGCCGCGAGGACTTCGTCTCGGCTCGCCTTGCGCGACAGGTCGATCATCCAATGATGGAGGTGCGCGACATTCTGTGGGGCTTTCGAGGCCATCGTGATGACGTCGAGTTCCGGGATGACCGTCTTCGCGTCGGGCCCCTGGTGGCTGGGAATGTTCGGCTCCGGCACCATTGTGTTCAGGATGCCTTGCCGATGGCTCTCCCAGGGATCGGTGGCTCTCCGCACCAGCACGCCACGCGCCCGCCGGAGGAGTCCTGCCTGCCGGAGCGCCAGCAGTGTGCGCACGGTGGCCGTCGTATTGCACGACACCACACGCGTCATCCGGCGGTCGAGTGCGGAGGCATAGGTAGCGCTCGCCACGAAGCTGTGGCCGGTGAGCTCGTGTGTCGCACCGCCTTGAAACACCGCCCGGATCCCCGCTGCTTCATAGCGCGCTCGATTCCCGGCATCGATGCCCTTGGGCGTGCAGTCCACCACGACGTCGGCGTTCCGAAGCAGGTCGGAGAGTTCACCGCGGGGCTCAAGTCCCGCCGAGCGCATTGCCATGCGTGCGTCGCTCGTGGCGGCGAAGATGGGGAATCCCCGCCGGCCAGCGATTCGCATCCGCCAGTCCGTCACCACGTCGGCGACGCCGGCCAGCTCCATGTCCTCCTGAAGCACCACCGCGTCCGCCACGCGTCGCCCGATGACGCCGTACCCGTTCACTGCGACCTTGACCTTCATGGTGCCCCCGGCGGGATGATCGACGGACTGTCGTGCTCGGTCTCCAGCAGTTTGCGGATGGATTCACGTCCGGCCCGGACGACCCGGATGCCGGCCTCGACGCACTCCCGGCGCGCGCTGAATTCAAGTGTGCCGATGCTGCGATCGAATACCGGGCGGAGGACCAGATCTGCCGCGGCGAACCGGACGTACGCATGCCGGCGGTGGCAGATGTCCACCGCGCGGACCAGGGCCTCATAGCCGTTGCGGATCTCTCCGGACCGCTCCAGGCGCCCCGGATCGACCGCGATCACGGTCGAGGACTGGAGTCCGCGGGCAACATCCACTGGCGCCAAGTCACTGTACGCACCATCCGCCAGGAGGTACTGCCCCAGCTCCAGTGGCGGGACGACACCGGCCAGCGCCGCGCTGGCATAGACGGCGTCGTCCGAGGGAGCCGTGCGCAGCACGATGCGCTCGCCGCTGCGAAGGTCGGTGGCCGTGACGACGACAGGTATGCGCCCGCTGTCCAGACTCCCGTGGCCCACCATTCGCCTCAGTTCCGTCAGACCAGCCTTCCGTGCTCGTGCCCCGGGTCCCCACTCGACGAAGAGGGCCCAGAGCGTCCGCAGAATGGCAAGCGTCGTCAAGACGCCGCGCACCATTCGGAGACGGTCCTTCTCCCGGCTCACGACCGGGCCCGGGAAGTCGCTGAGTTTCAGGCCCAACACGGCCTCATACCAGTCATCCCGTTGGGCATACGTCACCCCCACCACGGCGCCCATCGAGACTCCGACGACGAGGCTGGGTCGGTAGCCATAGTGCTCCAAGGCCCGCAACACCCCGAGGTGGGCGAATCCCCGAGCCCCTCCACCTCCCAGGACCAGGGCGAACGGTCGATGGGGCGGCGGCGCTTCTTGCGGCATCAGCGCGCCGTCGGCCTCGTCGACGAGCCGCCCCAGCACGGCGTGATCGAGCGTCGATGTGTCGATGCTGGTGGTCACGACCGCATCTCAGGCCGAAGACGCAGTGTAGCCTGCGTGCGCGAGTGCTCTGCGCAATGCCTCGGGATTGGTCCGTGCGGGATCATAGGTGACCGTGGCGGCTCCGACCGTCACGTGCGTTTCCTGCACGACGGTGATCTTCGAGAGGGCGTTGCGGACGCTGCTGACGCACCCGCCGCAGGTCATGCCGGTGAGGGGGATCGTGAGGCTGAGCATGAGACCTCTTGACGTGCGAGGATGAACAGCGGTTCCGCTATCGCCAGCACATTCATCGCGTTCCGTCGTCGGTGCCATCCCACCGAAGGAGTACTTCTCGTGGGGATGCGCCGGGCTCGCGGAGGAATGCGATGCCCGCTATACGAGAAGGTCCGAAAGGCTCAGCGCCCGGCCGGTGCCGTCGAGGCCATTCGGTTGTACGTCGCCGCGATCACGGCGAACGTGAGGGCCGTCCCTGCGGTCCAAACGACCAGGCCCAGCGCAAAGCTCCCCCACGTGAGTGTCCGGACGAGTCCGGTCAGGTCCGCGTGGATGAGATCGCCGGCGAACGTGGCGGTGGCCTGGGGCGCCAAGGCCACTCCGGCCGAGCACACGACGAAGAGCAGTGCGGCGGCCAGTCCGCCGGCGCAGGCGAAGGCACGAATATCGAGACGCATACAAACCTCCTGAGAGAAGCAGGATTTCAATTGTTAACCACGGGGACCGACTCACTAGCGGATCGAAGATCGGGCGATCCGGCCCGACCCAACCCTCGTTCTTTCCACAGCGCGTAGATCGCCGGGATCACCAGGAGCGTGAGCAGCGTGCTGCTGATCATCCCGCCCACCATCGGCGCGGCGATCCGCTTCATGATGCTCGCCCCCGCCCCCGTGCCCCAGAGGATCGGCAGGAGCCCGGCCATGATCGCCGTGACGGTCATCATCTTGGGGCGGACCCGCTCGACCCCGCCTTCCATCACCGCCTCGTACAGCCCGACCAGATCACGTCGACCCGCGTTCGCCCGGGCTTTCCAGGCGTGGTCCAGGTAGATGAGCATCACCACGCCGGTCTCCGCAGCGACGCCGGCCAGCGCGACGAACCCGATCGCGACCGCCACGGACCAGTTGTAGCCGAGTGCCCAGGTGAACCAGATCCCGCCGACCAGGGCGAACGGGAGTGACAGCATCACGATGAGCGATTCCCCGACGCTCTTGAAGTTGAAATAGAGGAGGAGGAAGATGATCGCGAGCACCGCGGGGACCACGAGGGTCAACCGCGCCTTGGCCCGCTGCATGTATTCGTACTGTCCGCTCCAGACGAGCGTGTACCCGGGAGGAAGCCGGACCCCATCGCGCACCGCGCGCTGGGCATCGGCGACGTAGCTGCCGATATCCCGGCCCACCACATCGACGTAGACCCAGGCGGTCGGGATCGCATCCTCGGTCCGGACCACCATCGGACCGGCGGTCTGGCGGATCGTCGCCACCTGACCGAGGGGGACGTATGCGCTGCGGACGGCCCCGCCCGGGGCGGCCCCGGCTGTCGCGCCCATGGCATCCCCGGCGGGCGGTGACGCCCCGCCCACGCCGTGGGCCACCGGGATCAGCACCGACGCCAGTCGCTCCGGGGTATCCCGCAGTTCATGGGGATACCGGATCCGGACCCCGTACCGTTCCCGCCCCTCGACGGTCTGGGTGATCGTCATCCCGCCGACCGCGGTGGCGATCACGGTCTGGATGTCGCCCACGTTCAGCCCGTGACGGGCCGCCGCGGCCCGGTCGATCGCGATGTCGAGGTAGTACCCCGACACTGCGCGCTCCGCGAAGGCGCTCCGGGTCCCGGGGACTCCCTGCACTACCCGCTCCACCTCCTTTCCGATGCGCTCCAGCTCCCCCAGGTCATTGCCGAAGATCTTGATGCCGACAGGGGTCCGGATGCCGGTGGCCAGCATGTCGATCCGTCCGCGGATGGGCATGGTCCAGGCATTGGTGACTCCCGGCAGGCGGACGGCCGAATCCATTGCGGCAAGGAGCGACTCGTAGGTCACCCCGGGCCGCCAATCGTCCTCGGGGCGAAGGGTGATGGTGGTCTCGAACATGTCGAGTCCGGCGGGGTCGGTCGCCGTGCCGGCGCGTCCCGCCTTGCCCCAGACGTGGGCCACCTCGGGGAAGCCCTTGAGGATGCTGTCCTGGATCCGCAGGATCTCCCGCGCCCGGGCGACGCTGACGCCCGGGAGCGTCGTCGGCATGAAGAGGATCGTCCCCTCCTGCAAGGGCGGCATGAATTCGCTCCCGATCCGCGATGCGGGGACGAGCGTCAGGAGCAGCACCCCCACCGCGACCCCGATCGCCGGGACCCGATGCCGCAGCACCACTTCGAGGATCGGACGGTAGACGAAAATAAGGGCCCGGTTGATCGGATTGGCCCGCTCGCGGTAGAGCTTTCCGCGGATGAAAAGCCCCATCGCCACGGGGACCAGGGTGATCGAGAGGAGGCTCGCGGCCGCCATCGAAAAGGTCTTGGTATAGGCCAGCGGCGCGAACAGGCGACCTTCCTGGCCCTCCAGGGAGAAGACCGGGATGAAGCTCACGGTGATGATGAGCAGGGAGAAGAAGAGCGCGGGGCCGACCTCCCGGGCCGACGCGACCACCACCTCCCACCGCTCGTCGAACGTCAGCACCCCGGTGTCGAACGACGCACCCCGGGGGGCGTTCGCGCCCAGTTTGGCCTCGACCGCGCGCTCGAGGTGTTTGTGCATGTTCTCGATCATCACGATGGCGCCGTCGATCATCGCGCCGATGGCGATCGCGATCCCGCCGAGCGACATGATGTCGGCCCCGACGCCGACCCACCGCATGCCGATGAAGGCCATGAGGATCCCGACCGGCAGCGTCACGATCGCCACGAGGGCCGACCGCGCATGCAGCAGGAAGAGGATGCAGACCAGCGCGACGATGATGCTCTCCTCGATGAGCTTGTCGCGCAGGGTCGCGATGGCGCGCTCGATGAGATCGCTCCGATCGTACATCGGCCGGATGACCACACCGGGCGGCAGCCCCGACTGGATCTGGGCGAACTTCTCCTTGATATTCGCGATCGTCGTGAGGGCGTTCTCCCCGAACCGCATCACCACGATCGCCCCGACGGCGTCCCCCCGTCCATCCACCTCGGCCACCCCCCGGCGCACCGCGGGCCCGATGGTCACGCGGCCGAGCTGGGCGACCCGGATGGGCGTGCCGTTGGGCGCCGCACCGACGACGACCTCCTCGATGTCCGAGATCGAGGTCAGATAGCCCAGGCCGCGGACCATGTACTCCCGCTCCGCCAGCTCCATCACCATCGCCCCCACGTCCGCATTGGCATTCTGGATCGCGGCCATGACCCGGGTGATGGGGATGTCGTACCCCTGCAGCTTGGCGGGGTCGAGGTCGATCTGATATTGCTTCTCGAACCCGCCGAGCGTGGCGACCTCCGAGACCCCGGGGACCGCCGTCAGTGCGTACCGGAGGTACCAGTCCTGCACGCTCCGCAACTGCGCCAGATCCATCCGCCCGGTGGTGTCCTCCAGCGCGTATTGGTAGATCCACCCCAGGCCGGTGGCGTCGGGCCCGAGGGTGGGCTTCACATTCGCCGGCAGCTTCTGCCCGAGACCACTGAGGTACTCGAGCACCCGGCTTCGCGCCCAGTACAGGTCGGTCCCGTCCTCGAAGATCACGTAGACGAAGGAGACCCCGAAGAACGAGTACCCCCGGACCGTCTTCGCCCCCGGCACCTTCAGCATCTCCGCGGCGATCGGATAGGTGACCTGATCCTCCACGATGCGCGGCGCCTGCTCGCTGTAGTCGGCCTGGACGATGACTTGCACGTCGCTCAGGTCCGGAAGCGCTTCGAGCGGGGTCCGCCGGACCGCGATGAGCCCGCCGATGACGGCTGCGGCGGTGAAAAGGCCGATGAGGAGCCGGTTCGCGGTGGACCACGCGATGATCTTGTTCAGCATGAGGCCCTCACTTCGGCATCGACATCGAGGAGTGATCCATTCCAGCCGTCGAGTCGTGCGAGCTCGACGGGGGAACGACGGGCGCACGACGGACGGCCGGCTTGGGTCGCGTCGGGGCCGGGACAGTGCTCGGTGTCGGAGCGGGCATGTCCATTCCAGGCATGCTCTCCGCACTGCCCGTATCCGCCGACGGCTTGGGTCGTGCCGGGGCTGGAGCGCCACTGGATTTCGGTGCGGCCATGTCCATCCCCGGCATGTTCCCCATCCCGCCCAACAACGAGCCCAGATTCGATTCCGCATCCATCAGGAAGGTCCCCGACGCGACTACGGTGTCGCCGCGGACCACCCCCGACAGGACCTCGACCCGATCGTCGGTCGCCGTGCCGATGGTGATGAGGCGAGGGACGAACTGGCCCCCGCTGCGCACGAACACGAGGTTCCGCTCCCCGGTGCTCAGCACCGCCGAACGCGGCACGCTGAGCGTCGGGACGCCCGGGGTCGAGAACCGGATGGTGGCATACATCCCCGGCTTCAGGATCAATCCAGGATTGGTCAGCTCGACCCGGATCCGGGCGGTCCGTGTCTGCGGGTCGATCGTCGGATAGATGTAGGTGACCCTTCCGCTCCGCACGTCTCCCGGTAACGCCGCGAATTCCGCCCGGACGGTCAGCCCCAGCCGGACCGCCGGAAGATCCTGTTCAAAGACCTCCCCTTCCAGCCACACCCGGCTGAGATCGGCGATCCGGTAGGCGACGTCCCCGGGCATGAGGCGCTGGCCCGCCGTGACCCCCTTCGCCACGACGACGCCGCTGTACGCCGATCGGAACGTGACGGTGCGTTCAACAGTTTCCGTCCGTTCCACCCGGCGGATCTCCTCCTCCGGAACTCCCCAATATCGGAGCCTTCGGCGCGCGGCCTCGAGGAGGTCCGTGGCGCTCTGGCGCGCCTCCGGCGTCCCCGCCCCCACCCCACCTTCCAGCCGCTTGGCCAGGATGAGCTCTTCCTCGGCCGAGACGACCATCGGGGCGTAGAGGCTGAACAGCGGGTCCCCGACTCGCACCGACCGGCCGGTGAAGTCGACGAAGAGCCGGTCCACCCATCCCTCCACCAGCGGGGCCACGGTCTTCACCCGGGTCTCGTCGACGTTCACCTGCGCCACGGTCCGGACCTCCCGGTCGAGCGGTCCCCAGAGGACCGGCGCGAACGTGA
>JANLXK010000298.1:0-3519 GCA_031365045.1 Gemmatimonadota bacterium
GTCTCCTCTCGTCTCCTTCCGTCTCCTCTCGTCTCCTTCCGTCTCCTCTCGTCTCCTCCCGGCTCCTCTCGTCTCCCCTTATTGAACGAGCCTGACCGCCGTGACGAAGTACGCCGTCTCCCCGAAGCACCGCGTCGGTACCCCGCGGTGCTCTTCGTACGTCAGCGCCACCCGACCGTTGTGCGCCACCGCTTCCTCGAGCCGAGCGGCGACGATCTCGTCACGCACGCTGAACTCCCAGATGATCGGCGCCGACCCGGGGATGGTGGAGATCTGCAGCTCTCCTTCCCACGTTTTGCAGACCCATCCCTTGTGGGAGAATTTCTGCAGCGTTCCCGCACGCTCTCCTTCCGAGTATGACCAATGCAGCGTCAGCCAGGTCCAGAGCACAATCAGGAGGATCGGCGTCACCACGAGGCCCACGCCGGTGAGGCGGAGGATCTTCATCCACTTGCGTCGTGGGATCTCGACCGTGATGGCGTCGGGGGAAGTGGTGTCGGGGGTCGGGTCGGTCATGGGAGGATCGAGGTAGGAGATAGGAAGAATCTAACCCGCGTCAAAGCCCGAATTCCTGGAAAGTGAAGCCCTTCCCGATCACGAGCACCCAGCCGGCGTCGTTCCGGTCGGTCTTGAATCGATACGCCGCGTCGATCCGGATCATGGAGAGGCTGGTCGCGCGGCTCGGGCCGATACGAAGACCGGCGCCGACATCGCTCCCGGTGCGACGCGCGTCGCCGGAGTACCACGCCCCGCTGTGGTCGACGAAGCCGGCGACGCCGAGCCCCACCAGGGACCAGAGATCGGGATTGAGGGTATAGCGGTACTCGATGGTCGAGTGGAATTCGCGGTCACCAGTGAAGGAGTGCGCCGGGAACGCACGGGGACCGAGGCCCAACCCCAGGTCGAATTCGTCCCCGGGCGCCACGCCTTGCTTCCAGCCCCCCTCGAGGTGCCCCACGAAGACGTGTCCCTTCGCCGCCACCCAGCCGATCGTCCCCGCCGCATGGGTCGAACTCGAATCGACCCCGCCCCCGAAGTAGAGCGCGTTATGCCGCAGGTCGATGGTGGCGAACGCGCCGGGACCCATCTCGATCCCGCCGTGGAACAGGAAGACCGGGCCCGCGCCGGTGGCCTCATACCCCCAGATCTTCGGCGCCACCGCCGCCCCGAGCCGCACGGTGAAGCTCAGGTCGATGTCCTCCTGGGCGGCAAAGGTGCGGAATCCCTTGAGCACCTGGAAATGCACCCGGCTCAACTCCCCCCACCCCTGCACGCTGCCGGTCACGGTGCGCGGTGTGGTGTCGGGTCCGGCCCACGGCGTGATGTCGTCGCGCTTCACCGCGCCCGTCAGGCCCAACCGGACGTACCGACTGGGGAACGCGATCGGTGCCCAGCCGAGATCGGCCCGCACGATGGTCCGCACGCGGCGGAGGGAGTCGACCGGATCGGGATCGCCGCCAACGAAGTGGAGTACGCGGTCGTCCTGGGCGTACGCGGTGAGCACGCCATACACTTTGCTCCCGGTGGAGAGCCAGGGCAGCCCGACCAGGCCCGACGTCGCCCACCCATCGCTCTTGTGGAGATACTGGGTGCGCACGTAAAGCTTGTTCGCGATCAGGCGGGAGCGTTGGAAGAAGAAGGAATTGGTCGTACGGTCGGGCGTGCTCTTGCGTTCGAACCCGAGCTGGCCGGCGGTGCCGAGTAGGTTGTCCTCGTACGCGCCGAAGGTCCAGTTCACCTGGTTCCCGGTGCTACCGAAGCGGAAGTCGACCTTGGTGCTCCACCCGTCGTCGGTGATGTACTTGAGCACCAGACCGGAATCGGTGGTGACGGTGTCCACCGTCACCAGCCGGAAGACGCCCAGATGGCGCATGTTCCGGGCCCCCTCGGCGGCCAGGGCGGAATCATACGGCTGGCCCGGCTGGAGGAGGATCTCGCGGCGGATCGCCGCGTCGGTGGTCTCGATGTGGAGCCAGTTGATGATGCGGCCGTAGAAGGAGAGCGCCACCGGACCGTGGAAGATGTCGTGGCGTTCGACGACGACGGCGTAGATCGTCTGGGCGGCGAGACGGCGAGACGGCAAGGCGGTGAGGGCCGTCCAACAACACAAGGAGACCCCGAAAAGACGAAGGGCCGTCACGACCCCAGTTCCGCCGCCGAGTTGAGGATCCGGTCAGGTTCCACTCGGCTCGCCCGCAGGTTCTCGGGACGGAACTTCCCGGTCTTCACGAGCCAGCCCTGGAATCCCGCCAGCTGGCCGCCGCGCACGTCGCTCCAGACGTCGTCCCCGACGACCGCGATGGTCCGACGGTCGTGCTCCACGCCGAAGCCGAGGGAATTGAGCGCGGCGCTCCAGAAGGCCTCGACCGGTTTCCCCGCCATCGTCGCCTCGACCCCGGCCGCGTTCTCGAGCAGCGCGACAAAGGGGCCGGCATCGAGGGAGGGGCCGTCGCGACGGTTCCACCACCGGTCGCGCGACAGCGCCAGCAGCACCGACCCTTCGGCCACCAGGCGGAAGGCCTCGTTGAGCAGGTCGTAGGTCCATCCCTCACCGAGGTCCCCGACGACGACCGCGTCGGGACGCGCCTTGCCGCGCGGACGCCCGGACGTGCCCGCGACCAGCTCGAACTCGCCGAGGTCGGCCAGCGCGGGATGATAGACGAACGGGGCGACGGTCTTGATCCCGGCGTTCCGGAGGATCGACGCTCCCGCCAGCACCGCCGTCTGCACGTGGCCCGCCTCCGCAGGGTACCCGTAGCCGCGCAGCCGATCGACCAGCGCGGCCCGGGGGCGGCGGGTGGTGTTGGAGACGTAGCGGATCGGGATCCGCGCCTCCCGGAGGCGTGCGACCGCCTCCGGCGCCCCGGGGACCGGGCCGTCGTCGGTGTAGAGGGTGCCCTCGCAATCGAGGAGGTAGGCGGTGATCGTCACTCAGAAGCCTGAGACGAAAGGAGTCGAAAGGAGACGGGAGGAGACGGGAGGAGGCGCGAGGCGGCGGAGTCAGGAAGCACAGGAGGAGTCGTTCGACCCAGACCCGACTCCTCTCGTCTCCTTCCGACTCCTCACGTCTCCTTTCGTCTCGTCATCCCTGAAGCGATCCTATCGAAGACTCTCCACCACCCGCCAGAGTTCCACCGCGCTGAATTCCGTGAAGCGACCGATAAGTTCTCGTTCGGTCCACTCGACGAAGATCCAGCCGGTGGAGCGGTGACTGGTGCCGTCCACGAAGTGGAGACGCCCGGCCCAGCGATCGCCCTCGTTGCGGGTCTCGAGATAGACCCCCCACCGCGCGTCGTTGCGGGTGAGGTCGCCGAGGTGCCGGGCCAGCGGCGCGTCCAGCAGGGGGGGAGACGCGCGTTGCATATCAGGGATACCCATCCGGCCTCCGGGATGCCTGTTGCAGGTTAGCGGCAAGCAAGCAAGCGGGCAAGACGGCATGTGGGCACCCGCCTACCCGCCCGCCCGCCTGACCGCCTATTTTGCCCTTCCCTATGGAAACCACCTCCTGCCCCAACTGTC
>JANLXK010000491.1:0-15992 GCA_031365045.1 Gemmatimonadota bacterium
ATCGGGCGGATGGCGGCGGAGACTTTCGCCATGGAAGCGGTCAGCGACCTCGCCAGCCTCATGGCCGACGCCGGCGACCGCGACATCCGGCTCGAGGCGGCCATCGCCAAGATGTGGAACACCGAGATCGCCTGGCGCATCGTGGACGACACCCTGCAGATCAAGGGAGGGCGCGGCTACGAGACCGCCGACTCGCTCCGGGGACGGGGGGAGCGCCCCGACCCGGTCGAGCGGATGGTGCGCGACTGCCGCATCAACCTGATCTTCGAGGGCAGCTCCGAGATCATGCGGCTCTTCATCGCCCGCGAGGCGGTGGACACCCACCTCAAGGTGGCGGGCAAGCTGATCGACCCGAAGGCGCCCGTGGGCGAAAAGCTCGGCGCCCTCCTCAAGGCCGGCCTGTTCTACGCCTGGTGGTACCCCACCCGGTGGATCGGCTGGAGCTGGTGGCCGCGCTACGCCGAGTTCGGGCGGAACGCCAAGCACATGTCGTTCGTGCAGCGAGGTTCCGGGCGCCTCGCCCGGACGATCTTCCACTCGATGATCCGCTTCGGCCCGAAGCTCGAGAAGCGTCAGGCGGTGCTGGGCCGCATCGTCGAGATCGGCGCCGAGCTGCTGGCGATGAGCGCTACGGTGGCGCGGGCGCAGATGCTCTACAAGAAGGATCCGAGCAACGCCACGCCACTCGAGCTGGCCGACGTCTTCTGCCGCCAGGCGCGGCGCCGGGTCAAGGACAAGTTCCGCGACATCTGGTTCAACGACGACGTGCGGACCTACGCCGTGGCCCGGAAGGTCATCGAGGACAAGCTGGAGTGGCTGGAAGCCGGGATCGTAGAACGGGATGACTGAGTAGTTGGGAGTTGGGAGGGGTGTGGCCGGGAGACCAAGGCAGGAATGCACCCCTCCCGACTCCTGACTCCCAACTCTGACATCACTTCAAGGAATGACCATGGCAACAGCCGAAGGCCGTACCGTCCCCTTCGTGGGGCCCGAACACGTGGACGTGACCGTGCTCGAGACCTTCCCCTACGAGGGTCCCGAGCAGGAGATCGTCACCGAGACGAAGGAGTTCAGCGCCGTCTGTCCCTTCAGCGGCCTCCCTGACTTCGCGACGCTCACCATCCGCTACATCCCCGGCAAGGCGTGCGTGGAGCTCAAGAGCCTCAAGTACTACGTGCTGAGCTTCCGCAGCGTCGGGATCTATCAGGAGCACGCCACCGCCAAGGTGGCCGAGGATCTCTTCGGCGTGCTCAAGCCGAAGTCGATCACGGTGACGACGGTGTACAACATCCGGGGCGGGTTCGATACCAAGTGCTCGGTGACGTTGCCTACCAAGTGAGGAGTAAGAAGTGAGGAGTGAGAAGTGGACATGGGCAATGGGCCCTCCTGCGATCCTGCGGGGGGCCCATTCTCCATCAACACCTCACTTCTCACTCCTCACTCCTTACTTGACTCGTTCGAGTCCCGGAGTGGGCTTGAGGGTCCCGAAGAAGCTCTGGCGCTCGGCGCGCACCCCCCGCGGGAGCATGGGCCCCGGCAGGTTGGCCAGCTCCCACGCGGTCACCGCCATGATGGTCGAGGCCTGACGCATGTCCGCCTCGGGCACCTTGTCGTAGCTGTCCACCTGCGAGTGGTGGGTGTGGTTGTAGCCGCGCGTCATCTGGTCGAAGTTGAACGCCGGCACTCCCATCGGCAGGAAGGAGAGGTGATCGGTCCCCCCCTTGTTCGCGTCGCGCACCGTGAGCGGCCCCATCGCCTGGAGCGGCGCCAGGAGGTCGGTCCAGAGCTGCTGGAACTCCGGCCGCCCTTGCAACGCCTGCCCGGTGATCATCCCGGCACCGTTGTCCAGCACCAGCACCGCCTGGATGCTGTCCGACTCGGCCCGGTGCTGCTCCGCATAGGCCACGGAGCCCAGGAGTCCCTCTTCTTCGCTGCCGAAGAGGATCGCCCGGATGGTCCGCTTCGGCTTCATCCCCGAGGCCTGGATGATCCGGAGCACTTCCATCGCCGCCATCGAGCCGGTGCCGTTGTCGGTGGTCCCCTGTGACAGGTCCCAGCTGTCGTAGTGCCCGCCGACGATCACCACCTCCCCCGGCTTCTCGGTGCCGAGGATCTCCGCCACGATGTTCCACTGCTGCACTGAGTTCTTGCCGACCTTGTTGTCGATCGTCGCGCTGAAGCGCGGCGTGATGCCGGCACGCAGCTGCCGGTCGAGCATCGAGTAGTCCTCGTGCCCGATGACCACCCGCGGGAGGGGCGAGTACGCCGACCGGGGTGAGCCGCTCATGGTGGCGAGGGCGAAGTCCTTGGCACCGTCGGTGAGCTGCCCGAGCGCCCCGGCCTGCCGGAGCAGGAACGGGAGGTCCACGCGGAATTGGGCGAGACGGGCGCGGGTGGCGCTGTCGAGCCCGGCGTTACGGTCGCGCGCGGCCGCCTGGCGAGCGCGCATCGCGTCGCGCTGGCTGGCGGAGTCGGCCGCGGTCATCGGCGGGCCATCCGGGTTCCAGAGATTGGCCGGCGCCGAGGTCATCACCCACGCGCCGCGGATGCGGCTCCGGTAGACCGCAAGGCTCTCCGGCGTGGAGACATCGATCCGGACGACCGGGCCCTCCCACGCGTGATTGCCGGTGCCGGCGGTCCAGGCCCAGCTCCACATCGGCATCTGCCGGCGGAAGGGGGAGGTGATCCAGGCGGTCGCCTGTCCCCGCTCCCACGCCACCCCGAAATCATACGCCTCGGCGCGGGCCGTCAGGCCGTAGCTCGCGTAGCGGCGTTGCGCCCATTCCATGGCGGCGCGCGAGGCGGGAGAACCGGCAAGGCGCGGCCCGATGCTGTCGGAGAGGACACGGAGCGCGTCCATGACCTGCGAGCGGTTCATCCCTTCGTCGATGAGCCGGCCGATGCCGGTGGTATCGACGGTCCAACTCTGCTGTGCGGAGAGCGGTGCGGCCACGAGGGCCAGCACCACCATCGAACGGAAGGCGTTTCGGATCATCGGTGTTCCATTGTGGATGCGGTGGGTGTGTACGACCTGAAGTCTACGGCCGGGGCAGCAGCGGCGTTGACGCCGGTCCACCGTTCCCCGACCAACTGCGCCAACGTGGCCGCGACCTGGGCCTGCACCATCGGCGGTCCTCCCGCCACGGCCCCGGCCGGCGGGATCCCCTGGCCGAGCGCGGCGAACCAGATCTCCTCGGCACCATCGACCTCACGGCCGTGGTCGGTCCACGTCTCGGTGGTGCGCCCGCGGCCGTGGTCGGTGACCACCAGGAGCGTGGTCCGGCCCCGATACGTCGGCATTTCCTGCAGCGTGCGCCAGAGTTGCGCGAGATAGCTGTCGGCATCGTGGAGCGAGCCGAGGTAGAGGTCGTAGCGCCGGTCGTGCGCCCACTCATCGGTCTCACCGAACCCGACAAAGAGGACGCGTGGGTGGTCGTGCTGGAGGCTCTTGAGGACCGCCCGCTGGAGGAAGGCATCGGGGGGCATGTAGCCCCAGTACCGGGTCGTCGTCGCCCAGAGCGCGTCGAGCTCGACTTCGCCGGCATCCCGCGCGCGCGGGAAGGGGACGTCCCAGCCGCTCCGGACCGGGATCCCCGCGCGCGGCTCGTTGAAAATGGCGTCGAAGACGTCCCAGGTCCCCCAGACCAGCACTTTCCCGGCGAACCCCGGACGGTGCGCCAGCCACTCGTACACCGTGACGTTGGGATTGGGGCCGAACGCGTTCTTGTCGATGCGCGGGTCGGCGGCACCGGTGAGGATCTCGTTGTAGCCCGGATACGAGAACTTCATCGTGTTCGAGATGTGCGCGAGGCTCCCTCTGTCACGATCACCCAGGATCAGCCCCCTCCGCGCGACGGTGCCCCAGAGGAAGGGCATCAGCGCGGCACGGCCCGAGTCGGGCGTGGAGCGGCAATAGGCTGCGCGGAGCGCCAGGGTGTCGTCCACTCCCTGGGCCTTCGTCATGAGGGCGCAGTCGCCGCCGCGGAACACCTCCTGCCAGCGGACGCCGTCGATCACGACGAGGACAACGGAGTGCTGGGTGCTGGGTGCTGGGTGCTGAGTGGCCCCGCGCGACGCCTGCGCTCCAGCACCGGTCGCGGGCATCATCGCACCCAGCACCCAGCACCCAGCACTCAGCACGCACTTTCGCAACATCATCGAGCCCCCACCAGTCGTTCCGCGAGCTCCCTGAGATACCCCGCGCGTGCCACTTCCGCCACCCAGCGCACGGGCACCGACTCTTCCCCGTCGCGGGCGCCGAGGAGTCCGCCGGCCACCCCGGCGTTGGTGTCGGTATCGCCGCCTGCGTTGGCGAGCCAGATCAAGGCGGGCTCGAGCGCCGGCTCGTGGTACGCGGCCCAGAGGGCGATCTGCATGCAGTGGACGGTGTACCCCTGCGCCCCGCCGGTGACGGGCAAGTCCCCGCGCTTCATGAGCGGCACCCGCCGCACCGCGTCAAGGATCTCGCCCGGCGCATCATTATTTCGAAGGGCCTCGATGACGTCGCCCACGAAGTCACGCCTCCCGCTCAGGAAGCAGGCCGCGGCGACGTTCACCCCCACCGCGCTCCACCCGCAGCGGGGGTCGGGGTGGGTCAATGAAGAAATATGGAAAGTCGAGGCGACCAGGTTGGCCGGCTGGCGAAAGAACCGGAGGGCCAGCGGCAGGCACCGCATCACCGCCCCGTTCCCCGCCTGGCCGCCCGACTCCGCAGGAGGGGTCCCGTGCACCCGGAAGTGCAGCAGGGCGGTCCGGGTCCACCCGCCGATCCCCCGGCCATCCTCCTCCATCCACTGGACCCACCGTTTGGTGAGCCGCTCGAGGTCAGGCTCCGGCTCCAGCAGCTCCTCGGCCAGCTGGACCCCCATCGCCACGTCGTCGTCCCAGGGGGAGGCGTGGGTGTCCCGCCGGCGGATGTCCCGAAGCCCCCCTGGATACTCCCGTTCGATCGCTGCAGCAGTCCCGAGGAACTCGGTGGGGACACCCAGCGCGTTGCCGGCGGCATGCCCGAGGAGGGCCCCGCGAGCGCGCTCGGCCAGCGAAAGCGTCGACCTGCTATCTTTAGGCGTTGACAGATTCACCGCGTTCTCTTCCACTCTGAGGATCTACCGGTGGCGAAGGATACACTCACCATCACCGACAACCGCACCGGGAAGCAGTACGAGGTGCCGGTCGCCGAGGGCACCATCCGGGCGATGGACCTGCGGCAGATCAAGACCGCCGACGACGATTTCGGCCTGATGACCTACGATCCCGCCTTCATGAATACGGCGAGCTGCCGGAGCGCGATCACGTTCATCGACGGCGACAAGGGCATCCTCCGCTACCGCGGCTACCCCATCGAACAGCTGGCCGAGCACTGCACCTTCCTCGAGGTGGCCTACCTCCTCATCCAGGGGGAACTCCCCACCACGGGCCAGCTCGAAAAGTGGGTGCACGACATCACGTATCACACCTACGTGCACACCAACATCACCAAGTTCCTCGAGAGTTTCCGCTACGATGCGCACCCGATGGGCGTGCTGCTCGGCGCGGTGGGCGCCCTCTCGACGTTCTACCCCGACGCGAAGCATATCGACGACGACGATAACCGCTACATCCAGCGGGTGCGCCTCATCGCCAAGATGCCGACGCTGGCGGCCTTCGCCTTCCGTCACAGCCGCGGGCTTCCGTACGAGTTCCCCCGCAACGACCTCGGCTACATCGGCAACTTCGTCAACATGACGTTCAACATCGGCGGGCAGCACTCGCCCAACCCGGTGCTGCAGAAGGCGCTCGAGATCCTGCTCATCCTCCACGCGGACCACGAGCAGAACTGCTCGACCAGCGCGGTGCGGAGCGTCGGCTCGAGCCACGTCGACCCCTTCTCGGCGGTGGCGGCGGGGATCGCGGCGCTGTACGGCCCGCTCCATGGGGGCGCCAACGAGGCCGTGCTCCAGATGCTCGACGAGATCGGCGACAAGACGAACATCCCCGCGTTCATCGAGAAGGTGAAGGGGGGCGCCGACAAGCTGATGGGCTTCGGCCACCGAGTGTACAAGAGTTACGACCCGCGCGCCAAGCTCATCAAGAAGGTGGCGTACGACGTCTTCAACCAGACCGGCCTCAACCCGAAGCTCGAGATCGCCCTGGAGCTCGAGAAGATCGCCCTCGAGGACGAGTACTTCATCAAGCGGAAGCTCTACCCCAACGTCGACTTCTACTCGGGGCTGATCTACCAGGCGATGGGGTACCCCACCGACTACTTCACCGTCCTCTTCGCCCTCGGCCGCACGCCGGGGTGGCTGGCCCAGTGGGAGGAGATGCTCGAGGACAAGGAGCAGAAGATCTCCCGCCCGCGCCAGATCTACGTCGGGCAGGCGGAGCGCGCTTTCGTGCCGATGGCCATGAGGAAGTAGCTGGCGCACCGACGGACGGTCGCACAGCCGCACGGGGGCCCCGCAGCTGCGGGGCCCCGTTTCGTTCGAACCACACGCCGACCGCTGAGAAGTGCGACCGTGCGACTGTGCGCCCGTACGCCTACTCCAGCACCTGCACGTCCAACCCGTCCTCCAGGTACGTGTACCCCTCCAGCCCGGCGATGTAGTCGGCGATGTAGGCGTTGGCCTCCGCGCGCGACAACCCCGGCGCGCGCGACACTTTGCGCCGAAAGGTGGTGAGGAGATCGGGAGCGTGGAACTGCACGTACTGGAGCACTTCGGTGACCGTGTCGCCGCGGACCAGGTCGGTCACCTCGTGGCCGCCCTCGGTGAGCCGGACGTGGACGGCGTTGGTGTCCCCGAACAGGTTGTGCAGGTCACCGAGGATCTCCTGATAGGCGCCGGTCAGGAAGACCCCCAGGATATACGGCTCGTTGGCGAGCAGCGGGTGCAGCTCCAGCGACGGCTTCCCCTTCCGCCCGCCCGCGAACCGGTCGATAGTGCCGTCGGAGTCGCAGGTGATGTCCTGCAGCGTCCCCTTCCGGATCGGCGGCTCGGCCAGCCGGTGGATCGGCATGATCGGGAACAGCTGATCGATGGCCCAGCTGTCGGGGAGCGACTGGAACAGCGAGAAATTGCAGAAGTACCGGTCGACCAGCGTCCCCTCGATGTCCCCCTGGAGGTCGGCGAACGCGTTCTTGTCGTCGCCGATCGCCTTGGCCACCGCGTTGACGGTGCAGAGATAGAACTGCTCCGCGTCGGCCCGGTCCTGCAGGGTGAACACCCCGCTCACGAAAAGCTCCTGCGCCCGCTCCTTGAGGAAGAGGGTGTCGTGGAACGCCTCGACGACGCTGTCCGTGCTGCCGGCCAGCTCCAGGTTCTCCTGCATCTGCTTGAGCAGCGGATGCGCATCGGCCCGCCGGGCGGGCACCACCGGGTCCTGCTGGGTCTCGACGTCGATGACGTTGATGAGCAGGAGCGCGTGGTGCGCCGTGGTGGCACGGCCCGATTCGGAGATGAGGCTCGGGTATGGCAGTCCTTCGTTCTTGCAGACCTGCCCCAGGGTGTACACCACGTCGTTGGCGTACTCCCGCATGGTGTAGTTCATCGACGCCGGCCGGGTCGACCGCGACCCGTCGTAGTCCACCCCCAGCCCGCCCCCCACATCGACGTGGGTGATGCCGAACCCCTTCTTCCGGAGCGCTGCGTAGAAGCGGCCGACCTCCTCCAGTCCCGCCTTGATGAAGCGGATGTCGGTGATCTGGCTGCCCAGATGGAAGTGGACCAGCGTGAGCCGATCCTGCATCCCCTCGGCCTCGAGCCGGGCACAGAGCCGGGTGAGCTGGTTGGCATTGAGGCCGAACTTGCTCTTCTCGCCCCCGCTCTTGGCCCACCGGCCCGACCCTTCGGTGGCGAGCTTGATCCGCACCCCGATGTTCGGCTTCACGTCGAGCTCGGCCGCCACCCGGAGGAGCGCCTCGAGCTCGTTCAGCTGCTCGACCACGATGAACACCTGGTGGCCGAGCTTCTGCCCCATCATCGCCAGGCGGAGGAACTCCTCATCCTTGTAGCCGTTGCAGACGATGATGTGGTCGGTCCCTTCGGACAGCCCGAGCACCGCCTGCAGCTCCGGCTTGGAGCCGCACTCGAGCCCGACCCCCAGGGGGGTGCCGAACTCGACGATCTCCTGTACCACATGACGCTGCTGGTTGACCTTGATCGGGTAGACGGTGGTGTAATTACCCTCGTATCCGAATTCCTTGATCGCGGTGGCGAACGCCTCGGCCAGCAGCTCCAGCCGGGACTTCAGGATGTCCGAAAAGCGGACCAGGAGGGGGAGCCGCACCCCCTGGGCCTCGAGATCGAGCGCGAGCTGGAAGAGGTCCACCCCCTGCTTCGGGTCGCGACTCGGGTGCACGGCGATGTGCCCCTCCGGATTCACCCGGAAGTAGCCCTGGCCCCAGCCCTGCACGTTGTAGAGTTTTTCCGCGTCCTTGATGGTCCAGCTGGGCAGCGCGGGTGGCGCGACCGGTGTCGCGGGAACAGTGGGTGCTGCCGGGGCCGCGGGAGCGACCTTTGCCGAAGTACCGATCGGGATCTCCTGCCGAGTCAGGACACTAAAGTAGTGCCCGCACCCCGCAGGTGAAAGACTCTGGCCCCCGCCTCCCGCCACGGGTACTCTACATCGTGGCCATCTACACCCGCTCCATCGAGCTCGACACCCCCCGCGACGCGGTCTGGGCGTGGCACCTGCGGCTTGGCGCCCTCGCTCGCCTCACGCCGCCCTTCGAATCGAGCGAGATCCTCGGATCCGGCGGCGTCGCCGATGGCGCCCGCGTCACCGTCCGCGCCGAGGTGATGCCCTGGGTCGATTCCATCTGGACGATGGAGCACTACGACGTTCTGCCCCCGGAACATTTCCGCGACCGGATGCTCCGCGGCCCGTTCGACCGGTGGGAGCACCTCCACACCTTCGAGACTCTCGGTCCCGGTCGCACCCGCGCTACCGATGAGGTCCGCTGGGAGCTCCCCCTTGGCACCCTGGGAGCCCTCGGAAACGGGATCGTGCGCGCCCGCCTCGAGCGGCTGTTCCGCTATCGCCAGGTCACCCTCGCCGCCGACCTCGTCGAACAGGCGCGCGCCCAGGGCCGGACCCTTCGCGTGGCCATTTCCGGCGCCAGCGGACTCCTCGGCCGCCAACTGGTCCCATTCCTCACCACCGGCGGGCATCAGGTCACGCCCCTGGTCCGGGGAATTCCTGCGGCGGGGGAAGTGCGGTGGGATCCGCAGCGACCGTGGGATGCGCGCGCGCTCGACGGCTATGATGCCGTGATCCACCTCGCGGGCGAGTCCATCGCCGGGGGACGCTGGACCGCCGAGCGGAAGGCTCGGATCCGGAGCAGCCGAGTGGAAGGGACGAGTTCGCTGGTGACCGCGCTGGCCAAGCTCCCCCACCCACCCAAGACCCTGATCAGCGCCTCGGCGATGGGGATCTACGGAGACCGGGGCGACGAGCTCCTCACCGAGTCGTCGGCCGACGGATCGGATTTCCTCGCCGAGGTCGCGCGTGGGTGGGAGGACGCGACGGAGCCGCTCGGCAAGGCGGGTACCCGGCTCGTACACCTGCGGTTCGGGGTGCTGCTCTCTCCCGCCGGCGGGGCACTGGCCAAGATGCTCCCCCCGATGCTCGCGGGCGCCGGCGGGCGGCTTGGCAGTGGGAAGCAATGGATGTCATGGCTGGCGCTGGACGACGCGATCTACCTCGTGCACCGGGCGCTGCTGGATGCGCGGTATCACGGGGCGCTCAACGCCGTGACCCCCTCCCCGGCGACCAATGGCGAGTTCACCGATACGCTGGCCGACGTCGTCCGGCGCCCGACGCTCCTCCCGGTCCCCGAGATCGCGCTCAAGCTGCTCTTCGGCGAGATGGCCAGCGGGACGATCTTGGCCAGCCAACGGCTCGTGCCGGCGCGACTGCGGGAGCTCGGCTTCGAGTGGAAGTACCCGACGCTCGAGGGGGCGCTGCGACACCTGCTCGGGAGGAGTGAGAAGTAAGAAGTGAGGTGTGAGAAGTGGACTTGGCCCGGAGTCCACATCTTACTTCTCACTCCTTACTTCTTACTTTGTACTCATGCCGAAGCACGCAGTCGTCCTGCTCTCAGGTGGAATGGACTCCGCCACCTGCCTCGCCATCGCGAAGCGCGAGGGGTATCTCTCGCACGCGCTCAGCTTCCGTTACGGCCAGCGCCACGCTGTCGAGCTCGAGGCGGCCGCACGTGTCGCCAAGGCCCTCGGCGTGGCCGACCACCGCATCGTCTCGCTCGACCCGTCGGCCTTCGCGGGGTCGGCGCTCACCGGCGGTCCCGACGTCCCCAAGGACCGCTCGGCGCACGACATCGGGCACGGGATCCCCAGCACTTACGTCCCCGCCCGCAATACCATCTTCCTCGCCCTCGCCCTCGGCTACGCCGAGGTGATCGGTGCGGCCGACGTCTTCATCGGGATCAACGCGCTCGACTACTCCGGATATCCGGACTGCCGTCCCGAGTTCCTCGAAGCGTTCGAGAAGATGGCCCGCCTCGCCACCAAGGCGGGGGTCGAAGGCACGGCGCCACTCTCGATCCACTCCCCGTTGCTGCACCTCACCAAGGCCGAAATCGTGAAGCGGGGGCTGGAACTCGGCGTCGACTACGGGCTGACGCTCACCTGCTACGATCCCACCCCCGCCGGCCTCGCCTGCGGGCACTGCGATGCCTGCCAGTTGCGGCGGAAAGGGTTCGCGGAGGCGGGAGTGAAGGACCCGACGAGGTATGTAACGGGGTAGGAAGGGAAGAAGGTAGGAAGGGAGGAAGCGAGCACCCTCATCCCACCTTCCGAACGCCAATGCGGGCGTACACACAACCCCCGCAATGGTGGCGGGGGTCACGGATCATGTCTGCACGGTGGAGGAAGTCCTGGGGCTGATGGCCCCCACCGCGAAGATCGGCTAGAAATTCTTCCTACCTCTGGATTTCAGGAACGACACGCAAGCCCTGCGGAAGATTCACGACCGCCACCCCAAGTCGCAGTTTCGCTAGCAGCGACTCCTTGCCGATAAATCCTATTTGGTCAAAAACACAGTTTGTGACTGTGCAATTGTGGAGTTCAATCACACCAGTAACAAACGGATCGGTGTCTGGATTTTGGGCGAAAGTCACAGACTCAAAGTGATTGTCTTGGATGCGCACTGTTCCTGTAAGAAATAGCATGGCGGGGCCTTCCAGTTTCACTCCTTTAAAGGTGTGTCCGCTAATCGTATGGCCGTTTGGAGATTGCCGCGCTAGTGCGGGGAGGTTGACGACGGGTGGCCCACTCGGGGTGCGCCAAACCAACCACGCAAGCCAGCCAAACCCGGCGAGCAGAAGCGCAAAGTTGGAGCCATACGAACTAGTCATTGCCGGCCTCCACCGCACCCATTGCTCAAGAATGAAGTCGACGGTAGAAACCTTCTCGATGACACCCCAGAGAACAAGGAACCATCCCACGAGGGCTTTCCGGGTGAATAACGATCGAAGGCGGTTGGGCATCCCTCTATTCTACCCCTTCGGTTGTCGGGGGTAAGCGTTTGGTCAATTCCCATATGCCCAAGGCCCCTCCGGGCCGTTACAGTCAAAGTGACCCATTACCCACCTTCCTACCCTCCTACCTTCCTCCCCTCTTACTTTCCATTATGCCTTACACCGTCAAGGAACTCTTCTACACCCTGCAGGGCGAAGGGGGACAAGCCGGGAGCCCGGCGGTCTTCTGCCGCTTCGCGGGGTGCAACCTCTGGACCGGGCGGGAAGAGGACCGGCACAAGGCGGTCTGCACTTTCTGTGATACCCAGTTCGTCGGCACCGACGGCCTGAACGGTGGCAAGTTCGTCACTGCCACGGACCTCGCGAAACGCGCCGCGGAGATCTGGGATGGTGGCGATGCCGAGCGTCGCGCGACACGCCTGGCCCACCGGCCCAGGGGCCCACTGGCCCTCGTGGTCTGCACCGGTGGCGAACCCCTCCTCCAGCTCGATGCCGAGATGGTCGAGGCCTTCCACGCCGAGGGGTTCCGGGTGGCGGTCGAGACCAACGGGACGCAACCGGCCCCACCAGGGATCGACTGGCTCTGCGTGAGCCCGAAGTCCACCGCGCCGGTGGTCCTCACCAGCGGCCACGAGCTCAAGCTCGTCTATCCGCAACAGGACGCGCTGCCGGAGCGCTTCACCGACCTCGCCTTTGAGCATTTCTTCCTGCAGCCGATGGACGGCCCCAAGCTGGCCGAGAACACGGAGCGCGCCGTAGAGTATTGTCTCGCGCATCCGCGCTGGCGCCTCTCCCTGCAGACCCACAAGCTCCTCGGCATCCCCTGAGATGTATTCCGATCCGATCTCGCACGCGCTGAGCTTCGCGGCCAAGCAGCTGGCGCAGGGCGCCGACCGCTCCGCCGCCGACCTGGCGCGGCCGGCCAACATCGGCGTCCTCCTGGCGCGCTACGACTGTGAGGAGATGGTCGTGCAGGCGGGGATCCTGTCGCAACTCCTGGCGCAGTCCAACATCCGGGAGCGACCGGCCCTTGAGCGACGGATCACCGAAAAGTTCGGCGCGGCGGTCCACGGTGTGGCGGTCGAGGCGCTGGGACCCCCGGTGGGACCTGGGCGCCGGAGCCTTTCGCGGACCTGGGAGAGTGCGCAGTGCGATGTGCTGGAACATTTCGCCGAGGCCGATCCCCGGACCCTCGATGTGCGCGCGGGACGCGAGATCATCTGGTGCGGAGGATTCCTGGCAGACGTGCGGCGCCTCGGACCGGAGTACCTGCCACAGGTGGCACCGGCGCCCGGCCAACAGCTGATCTGGTGGTTCCGGGCCTTCGCCGAGACGCTGGATGGGAATGAGGCGTGGACGAGGCGGGGAATGCTGACGGAACTTCGGTTGCTGACGACGGCCCTCGCGGCAGAATTAGTCGGTAGTCGGTAGTCGGTGGTCGGTGGCTCTCTCATAGCCGCTTTCGTAGCACGGCAAGCATCGCCTGCACCTGCTGGCAGCGCTCGAGGAGCCCCTTCACTTTGACACCGGTGAGAAAGCCCAGATCCTCGGCGAGAATGGCAAGGCATTCCAACTCCGTGGCCGATCCCAGTGCGATCCCGAGGTACCGGTTGAACTCTTTGTCACTGTTCTTCCCCCTCCCTTCCGCGATATTCGCCGGAACTGAGATCGCAGCCCGTCGCATTTGAGAAGTCAGCCCGAACAGCTCAGCCTTCGGGATCGCCGAGGTCGTGATGTAGACCTCATTGACGAGCTTTCGAGCTTCCTGCCAGACGTTCAAACGACGAAAATCGCCCATAGGGCCTCCCTAGTGTTCGCGGAGGATACCGGGCGACCATCAACCGATCTTCAATTGGCAGCGCTACCGACCACCGACTACCGACCACCTGCCACAAACAATCACCCCGACCGGGCATATAGCTGGTCGGGGAAAGAGGGCCTAGTTCAGTTTGATCACCCAGGCTGGCAGGCCAACTCCCTGGGGCGCCGAAGCGCTATGTCATTCTCTGGGGGGAAGCTTACCCCGGTCCCCCCTCCCACGCAACCCCCAGCTTCCAAGCGTAAGTAGAGCAAAGATTTACAGCGCCGAAAGGCAACGGAAAGGGTAAGGAGGCGAGAAGGTCCAAAGGCGAACGATCTTTGGACATTGAACCTTCGCGCCTCCTTTTACATTCCCTTTACCCTTCTACACCTTTCGCCATTTAGATTCCGCCCCGTGACCACCCCACCCCCCCTCAGCATCCACGAGCGCGTCAGCGCCGCCTTGGGTCCCCGGTACCGGCTCGACGCCCTGATCGCGGCCGATCGGGAGCGGGTGCTCTTCGCCGCCTACGACACCACGCTCAATCGGCCGGTCTCCCTCCGGGTCAATTTCTATACCGACGAGCGGGTGCGCCGCTGGTTCCTGCGCGAGGCCGAGGCTATCGCCCAGCTTGACCATCCCGCGATCCGGCACGCGTACGATGTGGGGCTCTCCGGTGAGGTCGCCTATCGGGTCGGGAACTGGGTGGAAGGGGAGAGCCTCCAAGAGGCGGTGCAGCGGGGTCCCCGCCCCATCCCGACAGTCCACACCCTCGCACGCGACCTCCTGTCGGCCTGCGAGCATGCGCACGCCCACGGGATCATCATCCGCCGCATCGTCCCTCCTGCGGTCCTGCTGACCCTGGCCGGGCGCGGCGTCGTGACCGACCTGCGCTACTGCAGCTGGGTGCTCGCCGACCTCCCGGCCGACGCACCGCCGCCCGCTCCCAACTTCATGGCCCCCGAGGTCCGCGATGGAAGCCTCGGCGACCAGGCGAGCGACGTCTACACCGTGGGCGCGATCCTGTACTACGCGGTGACGGGCACCGAGCCTCCGGTCGATCCGGCCCAACTCAAGCCGCCGCGCGCACTCCGCGCCAATACACCGGCGGCGATCGAGCGGATCCTCCTCCGCGCCCTCCGCCCCGCCCCGCTCGACCGCTACCTCACGGCGTCCGAGATGCTGGAGGATTTCGCCTCCGACGCGGGGACGTTCGACAACCCGGCGGTGATGGTCCCCCCGGCAAGGGGGATCGGCATCGAAGACAGCGCCCTCTGGGAAAAGCGGCTCCGCCGCGCCCTCGGGGACGACTATGAGCTCCTCGGCCTGATCGGCGCCGGCGGATTCGGCCGGGTGTACCGCGTGCGCGACCTGCACCTGGAGCGGGAGGTCGCACTCAAGGTGCTGCACCCCCACTTCACCGCCGATCCGGCTGTGGTGGAGCGCTTCCGGCGCGAGGCGCAGCTGGCCGCCCGCATCAACCACCCCAACATCGTCGACATCTACGACATCGCGGGGCGGTCGGGGCTCCTCTGGTACACGATGGAATTCGTCGACGGCCCGAACCTCGCGCAGAAGGTCGACCGCGACGGGCCGGTGCCGGCCGAGGACCTGATGCGGCTGATGCGCGAGGCGCTCGCCGCGCTCGGCGTGGCCCACTCGATGGGACTGGTCCACCGCGACATCAAGCCGGAGAACCTCCTGCTCGAGAAGACCGGGAAGCTCCGCATCACCGACTTCGGCCTGGCACTGGCCCTCCGCGGCCAGGGGAAGTTCGGCGGCGCCACCAGCCAGAGCGGGACACCGCAGTTCGCCTCGCCGGAACAGCTCCTGGGCGAGCGGGTCGACCAGCGGACCGACCTCTACAGCCTGGCGGCGGTGGCGTGCTTCGCGCTCCTCGGCGAGACCCCCTTCCCCGGGTCCACTATCGAGCAGGTCCTCGCCAAGCAGACCGCCGAGCGATTCCCCGACCTCCGGGGGCGCCGCCCCGATCTCCGGCCGCAGCTGATCGAGGTCCTCGAGCGGGCTCTCCGGAACGCCCCGGAAGAGCGCTATCCGTCGGCCGCGGAATTCCAGCAGGCCCTCAATCGGGTCAGCGGACTGCGCCACCGGAGCGGCGAATGGACCCGGGCGGCGCTCACCTGGTGGCGCTCCAAGTCCTGACCTGCCGTCTGACCGCCATCAGGCGACACACGAGAGGCCGTCTCCCCCGGGGGGCGGCCTTTGGCGTTTCGAGTGGCGGTAGCGATCCCGACCCACCCGCGAACCCGCAGAACTTGAGCCTACCCATCGGTTTGGAACGACCATCTTGAAGTCGCGGTTCCGTACCACATATTGAGGGTGCCACCAAGGAGTCTTATGAGCCCCGTGTCGGACGAACTGCTGAGGCTGGCGAAGGAATTTGGTGTGGACCCGAAGGACTACGGGGTGCTGGGGGTGAACGACCCGGAGTTTTCGTCGGACGTGTACCGCCGGCAGGGCATGGCGGAGCTGAACAAGAAGCCCCTCAAGGTCTGGCAGCCCCCGCCTTCCTCGGCCACCCCGGGTAGCGAGGCCAACTGGGGGAAGGGGGAGCTCCCAATGACTACGAACTGGTGGGAGACGCTTGTGCCAGGCACGGACTACTGGTGGGATGCGACGCGGGGCGTGGTGATGCTGGCGCCACGACGGGACCCCCCGGTACTGGACGGAGAGGTCATGGTATACGCCCCCCCG
>JANLXK010000384.1:0-10821 GCA_031365045.1 Gemmatimonadota bacterium
TCCCGGGGCAGCCGAGGGTCACCGCCTCCATCGCGACCGACACGGTGCCCGAATAGAGGACGTCCTCCCCCATGTTGGGCCCGTGATTGACGCCGCTGAAGACGAAATCGGGACGGGTCTCGAGGAGGGCGCCGAAGGCGAGAAGGACGCAGTCGGTGGGGGTCCCATCCACCTGGAAGGCGCCGTCGGGGCGCCGCATCGGCCGGAGGGGTCGGTGAAGGGTGAGGGAGTGGCTGGTGCCGCTCTGCTCCCGGTCGGGCGCGACGACGGTCACGTTCGCCACGCTCCGGCACGCTTCGGCGAGAAGGCCGATGCCGGGGGCGAGGATGCCGTCATCGTTGGAGACGAGGATGTGCATCCCGGAAGATAACCCGGCGAAGCCGGCCTCCCCCTTGCCGAGGCCTGCGGGCCCGCGATTTATCGCGGGCCTTTGCCCGGATGCTTCCCCCTATTGGCCCGCCATAAATGGCGGGCCCGCAGGCCGTCCCAAAAGAACGAAGCCGCCCGGACGGCGGCTCTCCCACTCACCCCTCGATCCCCTCCGGTGCCTTCGGCCTCGCCGGCATCGCCTTCCCCTGCAACACCGCCAACAGCTCCTCCAGCTCCTGCCGGATGTCCTTCGCCGCCTCGGCCGCGAACGACTTCCGCGCCTCGGGGCGCAATTGCCCGGTGCGGCGATACTGGTCGATCTTCTGCCGCGCCCCTTCGATGGTGTACTTCTCGGTGTAAAGGAGGTGCTTCACCAGCATGATGAGTTCCACTTCCCGGCTCCGGTACACCCGGTTGCCGGCCCGGTTCTTCGCCGGGTTGAGGAAACGGAACTGGCTCTCCCAGTAGCGCAGCACGTGCGGCTTCAGGTCAGTGAGCGCGCAGACCTCGCCGATCGAGAAGAACTCCTGCTGCGGCCGTGGCTGGGGAATGGTCATCGCCGCACCTCGGTCGTCTGCGGGCGCCCCATCAACTCGCCGAGCGCCTTCAGCGGCAGCTTGTTCTCGAACAGGATGGCGTGTACCTGGGCGCAGACCGGCAATTCCACCCCGTGCCGCTTCCCGAGTTCCACCGCCGTGAGCGCGGTATCCGCCCCCTCGGCCACGGTCCGGTGCTTCGCCTTCCAATCGGCCAGCGTGCCACCCTTCCCCACGAACTCCCCCAGCTGCCGATTGCGGCTGAGCGAGCCGGTCGTGGTGAGCACCAGGTCGCCCACGCCAGCGAGGCCGGCGAAGGTGCGGGGATCGGCCCCCATTGCCTCGCCGAGCCGGGTGATCTCCGCCAGGCCGCGGGTGATGAGCGCCGCGCGCGGGTTGTGGCCGAGCCCGAGCCCCTCCAGCATCCCGGCGGCGATGGCAATGACATTCTTGAGTGCGCCGCCGAGCTGCACACCGACCACGTCGGTGCTGGCGTAGACCCGGAACGTCGGGCTCGCGAACATCTCCTGCACCGCCTTCGCCACCTCTTCGTCCTCAGCCGCTCCCACGACCGCCGTGGGGGCGCCGTGCGCCACCTCTTCGGCAAACGAGGGGCCGCTCAAGGCGGCAGGACGGCACGACGGGAGGACGTCGGCGATGACCTCGGTCATCAGGTCGAGCGAGCCGGGCTCGAGTCCCTTCGTGGCACTCACGATCGGGGTGCCGGGCCGCACTCCTTGAGCGTGCTGCAGCACTGACCGGAAGACCTTGGACGGCGCCACCATCACCACGGCGTCAACATCGCCCAGCGCGCCGACCTTCCCGACCGCGGTGACTGAGGCGGGGAGTTCGATCTCCGGAAGGAATAGGGGGTTGTGATGCTTGGTGTTGATCCCGGCCACGACTTCGGGCTCGTAGGCCCAGAGGGTGACGCGCGTCCCCTTCCGCCCGAGATGGGCGGAGAGGGCGGTCCCCCAGGAACCGGCGCCAAGAACGAGGACGTGGGTCATACGTCGATCCCCGCGTGAGCGGCGGAGCGCGTAAGCGGTCGAGCCGAGGGGCGCGCGCCCGCGCGCGCCCGCACAGGGATCTCGATGGTTGACGAGAACGGGCGGCCCGGGGGGCCGCCCCTCGGCCGGATGCGCGCGCCCGCGCGCGCCCGCACAGGGATCTCGATTGTTGGCGAGAACGGGCGGCCCGGGGGGCCGCCCCTCGGCCGGATGCGCGCGCTCGCGCGCGCCCGCACAGGGATCTCGATTGTTGACGCGAACGGGCGGCCCGGGGGGCCGCCCCTCGGCCGGATGCGCGCGCCCCTCGGCGCCGCTTCGATACGAGGTTGCGCGCGAGACGCGCGATCGGCGCTCACGCCCCCTGCCCTCCCGTGGCCGCCCGCACCGCATCCGTATTCCCACGCCTGCCGAATCGATTCTCGGTCCCGGCGCGAAGCCTTCCGATGTTGGCACGGTGGAACCAGACCAGCGCGAGCGCGATGGCGATGTGGATCGGGATGAAGGGGCGCTGGGCCGGCTCGAGCCAGTACACCAGCCCGGGATAAGCTAGCGCGGCGGTGATGCTCCCGAGCGACACGTAGCCGCTGGAGAAGGTCACCGCCGCCCAGATGCCGAGGGCGATCAGGATGGCGAAGGGGGCCAGCGCGATCACGACTCCGCCCGCGGTCGCGACACCCTTGCCCCCCTTGAATTTCACGAAGACCGAGAAGACGTGGCCCAGGATGGCGGCGATCCCGCAGATGAGGGGCCAGCTCGACCAGTCCGGTCCGAAAGTGCTGACCCAGAGGACCGGCACCATCCCCTTGAAGACGTCGAACAGGCCGACCGGGACCGCCACCTTGGCCCCCATCACCCGGTAGACGTTGGTGGCGCCGAGGTTCCTGGAGCCGTGCTCACGCAGGTCGATACCGCGCAGGAGCTTTCCGGCCAGGAAACTGGTGGGGAACGCTCCGACGAGGTAACTGCCGACCAGCGCTCCCACCAGCTCGACCATCTATCGTCTCCCGTCGCCCTTTTCCTTGGCGTGCGCCTTCGAACCGCGTGAGCCGAACTTGATCTGCAGGGGGACACCCTTGAATCCCCACGCTTCCCGGAACCCGTGCTCGAGATACCGCGTGTAACTCACCGGCACGTCGTCCGGCCGGTTGCTGATGATCGCGATCACCGGCGGGGCGGTCGCCACCTGCGAGGCGAACAGGAGGCGGACCTCCTCCCCCATCTTCTGCGGCGGCGACTGCTTCGTGAGCAGGACCTCAAGCGTCTTGTTGACCTCGCTCGTGGTGACCCGCTTTTCCCTTTCGGCCGCGACCTCAAAGATCAGGTCGAGCACCTTGTGCACCCGGAGCCCCGTGAGCGCCGAGGTGTAGATGAAGGGGACGTCCGCGAGGAACGGCGCCTTCTCGGCCAACTCGACCTCACCCCGGTGGGCGGTGTTGGAATCCTTCTCCTCCACCAGGTCCCACTTGTTCACCACGATGATGAGCCCGGTGCCATTCTCCCACGCCATCGTGGCGATCCGGAGATCCTGGTTGTGCAGCCCATCCTTCGCGTCGACGACGAGGAGACAGACCTGAGCCCGCTCGATCGCGCGGTCGGTCCGCAGCGTCGAATAGAACTCGATCTCATCTTCTACTTTAGCTCGGCGGCGTAACCCCGCAGTGTCAATGAAGTTGAGAGTTTTCCCGTGATAGCGCAAGGGGGTGTCGATCGCGTCCCGGGTCGTCCCCGCGATCGGGGAGACCACCAGCCGGTCCTCCCCCAGCAACTTGTTGGCGAGAGAGGACTTACCCACATTCGGCCGCCCGACGATCGCGACATTGATCATCTCCTCCCCTTCCCCGGCCTCGGCCGGGGGGAAGGCGGTGACGATCGCGTCCAGCAGGTCGCCGGTCAGGCGACCCACCGCCGCGGAGACCGGGACCGGGTCCCCGATCCCCAGTTCATAGAAGGGGAGGTGGTCCTGGGCCTGCTTGGGGAACTCGTCGAGTTTGTTCACGGCCAGGATCATCGGCCGGCCGACCGTTCGGAGCTCGTCGGCGATGGCCTGGTCGAGCGGATGTACCCCCGCCTTCCCATCGACCAGGAAGACGATCAGGTCGGCCTCGGCCAGGGCGAACTCCACCTGCTTCCGGATGGCGACGTCCATCGCCTCCTCGGAGTTCGGCACCAGCCCGCCGGTATCCACCAGCCAGAAGGTGCGACCATTCCACTCCACCGTGCCGAAATGACGGTCGCGAGTGGTGCCGGGGCGGTCGGAAACGATCGCCTTCCGGCCCCCGCAGAGGCGATTGAACAGGGTGGACTTCCCGACGTTCGGGCGTCCGATGATGGCGACGGTGGGTTGGCTCACGTGGCGGCTGGCGCCTCGAGGGCGTCCACGAAGGTCTTGGAAGGGCGGATCTCGATCGGCACGACGGCCTGCAAGGCGTCGAACGTCAGGTCGTCCATGAAGTTGCCATTGTCGTTGAGGCACTCGCCGGGGATCAGGATCAGGTCGAGATCCCGCCGCCCGGCGAGCGCCTTCTGGAAACTGGAACCGGGGAGGAGCCCGGCGGTGGTGACCCGGCTCCCGAAGAGCTCGTTCTCGAGCACCAGCAGCTCGAAGACGGCCCCGGTGGCCTCGGTCAGGGGGGCGAGCACCTGCGGCATCAGCGCCCCCATCGAGGTGCCGGTGCAGATGCCGATGCGCCTGCCGCGCCAGGCGTCGAGGCCGTCGATCCCCTCACGGATCTCGTGCTGTAGCCAGCGCACCGCGCCGACCCCGTTCTCGGCCTGGTCGAAGTGGCCGTTGAAGATCGACTCGTCGGGGAGCGGCAGGCCGGCCCGGAGGTAGAGCTCGTCGGCGCCGAAGCACCAGGTCTCGCCCCGCTCCGCCCTGCCCCGTGCGCCCCACTTGTCCACGAGGGCCGCCATCCCGATGCACTCTTCACGAGTCGGCTCACGGACCTTGTGGTGGCCCGAGAACTCGGTGAGCCCCACCGGGACCACCGAGACGTCGAGCACGGTCGGGCCGAACTCCCAGAGGTCCTGCAACGAGCGGTCGAGGAGGGGGCCGTCGTTCACCCCAGGCTGGATCACCATCTGGGTGTGGAACTGGATCCCCCCTTCGCGGAAGTTGGCAAGCTGGTCGAGGATCGCGGGGGCGTCAGGGTTCCGGAGGAGGCGGCGGCGCATCACGGGGTCGGTGGCGTGCACCGAGACGTAGAGCGGTGAGAGCCGGTATTCCTTGATCCGGTCGATGTCCCGCTGCTTGAGGTTGGTGAGCGTTGCGAAGTTGCCGTAGCGGAACGAGAGCCGGTAGTCGTCGTCGCGGATGTAGAGGACCTTCCGGAGCCCGTCGGGGTTCCCTTCCACGAAGCAGAAGTCGCACCGGTTGGCACAGCGACGGATCCGGACCGGCTCGACCTCGACCCCCATCGGGAGCTCTTCTGGGCGCTCGACGTCGTACTCGATCTCCTCGCCGTCGGGGTGGCGCACGTGGAGGAGGAACTCGTCGTCCGCGGTCAGGAATTCCCAGTCGAGGAAATCCTCGATCTCCCGCCCGCCGACGGAGATGATCTCCGTGCCGGTGCGGAGGCCGAGTTCGGCCCCGAGGGAGTCGGGATGGACTGAGGTGACCTTCAACATCGGAGCTCGACCGACCTGGAGACGCAAACAGGCGGCACAGACAGGCCGCCCGGACCGAATCAAGATGCACTGGCGACTGGCTAAAGTCAACGCTCCGTTGCACTTAAGTGACGTGACCAGGGACCGGTGACCAGTGACCGGGCCTCTAGTTGGGATCTCGCCGTCAAGCCCGGTCACGTCTCACCGGTCACCGGTCACCAACAAGCAACGACCCCCCATCGGATGACGGAGGGTCGTAAGCGGGAGACGGGGTTCGAACCCGCGACCCTCAGCTTGGGAAGCTGATGCTCTACCAACTGAGCTACTCCCGCGAGGGCCGTAAACTAGCCAGTAGGCGGGTAGGCGGGTAGTGGTCCCGGACTGCTCTGGTCCCCACTCTACCCGCCTGACCGCCTACTTCCTGTGATACCGCCACGCCATGATCCCCGTCCCGGTCCCGGTGACCGTCAGGTCCTGGGTCGCCGCGGTGGCGAGGACGGGCACGGTGGTCTCGGCACTGGCCACGACGGTACCGGCTTTGTCGAGGAACTCCACCACGACCAGGATCGGTGCGCCGTGGAGGATGCGGTCATTGAGGTCGCGCCCTTCGCGGCCGGTCGCCTTCAGCGTCAAAGTGGCGCTGGTGGCACCCATGCTGAATGTGGTGACCGCGATCGAGACCGTGGCCCCGCCGAGGGCCGTGGCGGTCTTGAGCACATTCACCTGATCGTGCTTGGCGCGGTACCCCGCCCCGACCAGCTGAATCACCTCATAGCTCAGTGGGTCGACCGTCTGGAGCTGGAGCGCCGTCTCGAGGAGCTTGTTGGCCAAGCCCACCTGGACCAGGGAGTCCGCCGTCTTCTTCCGCCGGGCCAACGAATCGCGCGGGTGGCTCACCAGGAGTCGCTGGGTGACCCCAAGCACGGAGTCGGCTTGGACGGTGGCGCCGTTGTAGGCTTGGGACAAATTGAAGAGGGCATCGCGGTTGTACGGCTCCACCGCGATGATCTTCTGGAAGGTGCCGGCCGAGTTGGCGTAGTCGTGCTGATTGAACTGGGCCACGCCGATGTCGAAGAGTTGCGGCACCGTCAGGCCACCCTCGCTGCCGGCCACGGCCGCCATCATCGACTGCTCGACCTTGGCGGCGCTGTCGGCCATCCCGGCCTGTCGCAGCGAGGCGGCAAGATTCCGCCGGGCGTCGGCGTCATCGGTCTTGAGCCGCACCGCCTCAGCGAAGAGGCGCACGGCGCTGGTGAAGTCCCGCTTGTTGTAACTCACCACCGCGGCCTGGTACGCGGCCGCCTGGCGGATCGAGGTGGCGTTGGCCGAGCTGTCCCCGGTGCTGGCGAGCGCCTTCTCGAGGTACCAGGCGGCGCTGTCATTCTGCTGGGCGTCGAGGAACGAAGTGCCGATGGTGTACCACGACTGGGGACGGGTCGGATCGATCTGGGCCGCGGCGCGGGCCAGATAGACCGCCGAGTCGGCCCGCCCCGCCGTGCGGTGACCGGCGGCTGCGGAAATGAGCGTGCTGAACGCCCTGGTCCGGTAAAGACGGATCTCCACCGCGCAGGGGGGGGCCAGCAGGAGCAGATGATCGAACGCGGAATCCGCCCCGACGAGGTCCCCCTGCTGCAGGTAAGTGCGTGCCAGGAAGTACCACGCCTTGGAACTGGCCCCCTGTCCGTTCTGGATCGCTTGGAGCGTGAGATCGCGTCCCTCGTTGAGCAGGCGCACCTTGTTGGCGAGCACCGGCGTGGTCAACGCCGTCTGAAACCGCGTCGAGGCGCCCGTGACGTTGGGACCGCCGCCATTCAGCTTGCAGGCGCTCCCACTTTCCGGCGCCTCCTTGCCCTGCAGCGAGAGCATCCGATCGGTGATCGGGTTCTGTGCCGAAAGCGGGGCGACAGCGAGGAGCGTCAGCGCGGCGAGGCCGCGGAGAGCGCGAGTCATCAGAACTCCTGGTTGGTGGTCTGGTAGCCGGGAGATGAACTGGACCCGGGACAGCACAATGGTAAGAGCAGGTTCTGTGCCGAAAATACCTAAGTCATTATAGCATAATGACTTATAGTGCTATCGTCGGCCCATCTTCCAGGGGGCAGTGCCAGCCCCCCACAGCGACAGGGCTAAATCTACATCGCCGAGCGGTAGAGCCAACCTGCGCCGGTATTGAAGGCGACCACCCGCTCTTCCGCGTCGACCGCGCCGGTCGACAGTAGTCGCGCCAGGGCGGCAAGACTTGCACCCCCTTCGGGCGAGAGATCGATCCCTTCGAGTTTGGAGTGCTCCAGCGCGAGCGCGCTCAGCTCCTCGTCGGTGACGGCCACGGCCCCTCCCCCGCTCTCGCGGAGGGCGGTGAGGATCAGCCGGTCGCCGAGGGGGCCCGGCACCCGAAGCCCGCTCGCCACGGTCCACGGGTCGGCCCAGGCCTCGGCCTTGAGGGCCCCCGCATCGAAGGCGCGGACGATCGGTGCGCAGCCCGTCGACTGCACGGTGTACATCCGCGGGAGCTTCCCCCGCACCCAGCCGGCATCTCGCAGCTCGTTGAACGCCTTCCACATCCCGATGAGACCGGTCCCACCCCCTGTGGGATAGATGATGACTTCGGGGAGGATCCACCCGAATTGTTCGGCCAGCTCCAGCCCAAGGGTCTTCTTTCCTTCGATGCGATAGGGCTCGCGCAGCGTTGAAAGATCCATCGCACCCGACTCGGCGGCCCAGGCTCGGCTACGCTTGCCGCAATCGCCGATGTGGCCAGGGTCGAGCTGCAGATCGCCGCCGAAAAGCCGGATCTGCGCCAGCAGCGTCGGCGGGGTGGTCTCGGGTGCAAAGACCCGGACCGACTTCCCCGCCCTCGCGCCGTAGGCGCTGGCGGCGACACCGGCATTCCCGGCGGTCGGGAGCGTGAAACTGGTCGCCCCACCCAGCATCCCGCGGGTGATCGCGGCGGAGAGGCCACGGGCCTTGAACGAGCCGGTCGGGTTGGTCCCCTCCTCCTTGATCCAGAGGTCGCGGGCACCGAGGCGCGTGCCGCTCCGGGGGACACGGAGGAGCGGCGTGAGCCCTTCCCCCAACGTCACCGGTGCCTCGGCCGCAGTGAGCGGCAGGAAGGGGCGAAAACGCCACATCGACCGGTCGTCGCCGAACGACGCCGATGTCAGTCGGGACCAGTCGCGCTCGGGGTAGCGCACCAGCCAGGGCTGTCCGCAGGCGCAGACCCCGTCGAGGGCGTCCGGGAGCTTGGTGGCGTTGCAGGCGGGACAGTGGAGGGTCCAGTCCATCCTTACCCCTGTTTGAGGTGCTCGAGCACGCGCTCGGCCAGCTTCCGGGAAAATCCGGGGACGGCGGCGATCTCGATCGGGGTGGCGCTCTTCACCCCGGCCAGGGAACCGAAGGTCTCCAGCAACTTGCGGCGCTTGGTCGGGCCCACGCCCGGGACCTCGAGGAGTTCCGACGTGATCGTCCGGGCGGCTCGACGCTTGCGATTGAAGGCGACCCCGAAGCGGTGGGCCTCATCGCGCGCCCGCTGGAGCAGCCGGAGCGACGGGCTCCGCCGCGGGAGCCGGAGCGACTCCGACCGACCGGGGAAGAAGATCTCCTCTTCGCGCTTGGCGAGCGAGACGAGGGGGATCGCGTCGAGCTCGAGGAGGTGCAGCGCACCCTGGGCGGCGCTCAGCTGTCCCTTGCCGCCGTCGATCACGATCAGGTCAGGGAAGGGCTTCTTCTCCTCACGCCGGCGGGTGCAGAAGCGGGTCACCACCTCATGGATGGCAGCGAAGTCGTCCTGCTGCGCCACGCCCTTGATCTTGTACTTCCGATACTCCGACTTCTTGGGACGCCCGGCCTCGAACCAGACCAGCGACCCCACCGTGTCCCGCCCCTGGTTGGTGGAGATGTCGACGCAGATGAGGGATCGCGGCACGGTCTGCAGGCCAAGGTCGCGGCCGAGGGCGTAGACCGGATCCTCGGCCCGCTCGTCGGTCTCGAAGCTCTCGATGCGGAGGCTTTCGAGGAGGTGGCGCGCGTTCTGGTCCGCCAGGTCGCGCCACCGTCCCGCGGCGCCCCGGAGGGGGACCACGAAGTCGACGTCGGGGAGGAGCTGCGCCAGCTGGTCGAGGTCCTCCGGCGGGAATGGGAGGACCGCCTTCCGCGCGCGTCCTTCGGCGAGGCGGTAGTCCTGCACCAGCCAGGCACTGAGGATCGTCTCGTCGCTCTCCCCTTCCACATTCTCGAGGAAGCGGTGGTCGCGCGCCACCACGCGCCCGTCACGAACGCGGAGGAGGGTCACCGCCGCGTCGTCGCCGTCGCGGGCGAAGCCGATGGCGTCGGCGTCGCCGCTCCCCACCTGTTCCACCGTGCCGGGGTTCTCGAGCTGCTCGACCCACTTCAGCGTGTCGCGCAGTTCCTTGGCGCGCTCGAAGTCCTCGCGGTCAGCGGCGGTCGTCATCATCCCGCGCAGGTGTCCGCGGACGTCGGCGGTCTCGCCTTCGAGGAAGGCCACCACTTCGCCGATCATGGCGCGGTAGTCCTCCTGCGACTGCCAGCCGACGCAGGGGGCCTTGCAGCGACCGATGTGGAAGTCGAGACAGGGGCGCTCCCGTCGCTCGCGGGGGAGATCGTCGGGGCAGGAACGCACGGTGAAGATCCGGCGGACGATGCCGAGGGTGCGGCGCATCAGGCTGACGTCGACGTAGGGACCGTAGTAACGGGCCCCGGGCAGGTCGCGACGGCGAGTGACGAGGACGCGAGGGAACGGCTCCTTGAGGGTCACCGCGATCGAGGGGTAGCTCTTGTCGTCCTTGAGGCGGGCGTTGAACCGGGGTTGGTACTCCTTGATGAGGTTGTTCTCGAGCAGCAGCGACTCGGCCTCGTTCCCCGTGACGATCGTCTCGACGTCGGCGGCAAGGCGCATCAGGTGGAGCAACTTGGGGGATTCGAGGTGGTCGCTCTGGACGTAGCTCCGCACCCGGCTCCGGAGGCTCTTCGCCTTGCCGACGTACAGCACCCCACCCTCGGCGTCCTTCCAGAGGTAGACCCCCGGGGCGTCGGGCAGCGTGGCGAGCTTGCGGGTGAGGAGGTCGGTCGGAGCGGTCACGCTGGGAAATCTAGCGGTGGAATGGTACGCGGTGCGGTGGAAGGGTGACGGGACAGCTGAGGTCCTGTAGTAGGCTGGTCGAGGCGAGGAAACCCCAAAACCCCGAAGGTGGAATGCAAGACCTCATCGAGGGATCCGCAGATGTGATCGATGATCGCTACTCGAGGATCGTGATCGGGGCTGCGATACAAGTGCACAAGCGATTGGG
>JANLXK010000411.1:0-4448 GCA_031365045.1 Gemmatimonadota bacterium
AGGAGGCGGACAACGCCCAGCGGTATCAGGCACTCCAGGAACGCCTGACCGCGCAGCTTGCGCGGATCCGGAACCGGTCGCCGGGCGACATCCCGCCGGCGATGGCGGCGACGCTGCGGGGGATTGGGCTCCCCAGGTAGCAGCAAAGGTTGGGAGTTTGGAGTCAGGAGGGGTGCAACCCAGGCAACTACGCTGGGGTGCACCCCTCCGAACTCATCACTCCCAACTCTTGGCACCCATCGCCTTACAGTGACGACGATCGGGGCGGCCGGATTCGAACCGACGGCATCCTGCTCCCAAAGCAGGCGCTCTACCGGGCTGAGCTACGCCCCGAACTGCAGTGAGAAGTAAGGAGTAAGGAGGGAGAAGTAAACTCCCGTCACCTCCGACTCCTCACTCCTCACTTTTCACTTCCCAACACTTCCACGAGTTTCGCCAGGGCTCTGCCTCTGTGGCTCACGCCGTCCTTCTCCTCCGCGCTCGCCATCCCGAAGCTCTTCCCCAGGTCGACGCTCCAGAACAGCGGGTCGTAGCCGAAGCCGTTGTTCCCTTCGGCGGTGTCCAGGATCCGCCCTGCGGTCTGTCCCTCGACGACGATGGGAACGGCCGACGCTGTCTGGAGGTAGACCAGCACGCACCGGTACCGCGCGCCCCGCTTGGCGGCCGGCGCGCCTTGGAGCCGCCGCAGGAGCTCGGCGTTGTTCGCGGCATCGACCTGGGCAGGCGTACCGGTCGCGCCGGCCCACCGTTTGGAGCGCACACCCGGCGCTCCCCCCAGCATCAGCACTTCCAACCCCGAATCATCCGCCACGGTCGGGAGCCCCGTCCGCTTGGCGAAGTACTCCGCCTTGGCGCGCGCGTTGGCTTCAAAGCTGTCCGCGAGCTCGAGCGCCTGCTCCGCGGCGTCCTCCGGGATGCCGACGTCATCCGGAAAGGCCAGCTCGTGCCCCGCGGCAATTAGGACGCGCTGCACCTCCGCCTGCTTGCCGGCGCTGCGAGACGCGAAGAGCAGTCGCACGGTCGCTCAGGCGGACGGTCGCACGGGGATCAGAGGCCCAGCGTCTTGCGCTGGGCCGCGAAGAGCTGGGTGATCCCGCCCTGGGCCAGGTCGATCAGCCGGTCGAACTCACCCCGACTGAAGGCGCCGTGCTCGGCCGTTCCCTGTACTTCCACCAGGCGGTCAGGGGAGAGCATCACGACGTTCGAGTCGACCCCGGCGTCCTTGTCCTCGAGATACATCAGGTCGAGCCGCGGTTCCCCCTCGACGATGCCGACCGAGGTGGCCGCCACGAGGTCACCGAACGGCGAGGGATTCCCGGTCCGCTTGCTGATGAAGGTGCAGGCATCGTGCAGCGCCACGCAGGCACCGGTGATGCTGGCGGTGCGCGTCCCGCCGTCGGCCTGGAGGACGTCACAGTCGACCTTGATGGTGAACTCCCCGAAGGCCATCGTCTTCATCGCCGCGCGGAGCGAGCGGCCAATGAGGCGCTGGATCTCCATCGTGCGTCCCCCCGCGCCCCGCCGTTCACGGTCGGTGCGCTCGGAGGTGGCCCGAGGGAGCATCGCATATTCGGCGGTGACCCACCCTTCACCGCTCCCCTTCTTGAACGGCGGTACCCCCTGCTCCACACTGGCGGTGCAGTGAACGAGTGTGCCTCCCATCCGGATGAGGCAGGAGCCTTCGGCGTAGGGGTTGGCCCCCCGCTCGAGGGTCAGGGGACGAAGCTGGTCGACTTTGCGGCCATCAGGACGAGGCACGGAGACGCTCGATGATCGAAGTGGTGGAGAAACCTGTGACGATGGGCACCCGGACCACGCGGCCGCCGCGCGCCTGCACGACGTCGGCGCCGACGATCCGGTCCACGGTGTAATCGGCCCCCTTCACCAGCACGTCGGGGGTGAGGGCCGTGATCAGTTCCAGCGGTGTGTCCTCGTCGAAGAGCACGATGCAGTCCACCGCGGCGAGACCGGCGAGGACCCGCGCCCGGGCCCCCTCAGGGATGATCGGCCGGTCGTTCCCCTTCCCGAGTCGGCGTACCGACGCGTCGGTGTTCACGCCGACGACCAGGAGCTCCCCCTCGGCGCGCGCCCGCTCGAGGAGTTCGACGTGTCCGGGGTGAAGGAGGTCGAACACGCCGTTGGTGAAGACGACCTTGCTCCGCTGCTGGCCGCGCCACTGGATGGCCTCGGCGCGGCTCCGGACCTTCGGCGCCGAGTCGGTCATCGGGCCACCGGGGCGGGATGCTGCCCGAATACCCGCTTGAGCAGCACGGGCGCCAGGAAGGTCGTGACGAGGATCATCAGGAGGACGGCGTTGAACACCTCGGCGCCCAGCACGCCGCTCCGGCGTCCGATGTCGGCGAAGATGAGCCCCACTTCGCCCCGGGGGATCATCCCGACACCTACCACGACCCGACGGAACTTGGCCCACGGCGCGGCCCACCCAGCGGCGACCTTGCCGATCACTGCGAGCACGGTCAGCGCGAACGCGGCCCAGAGCACCCCGCCGGCCCCGGGCCGGGTCGGATCGAGGAGCCGAAGGTCCACGGAGGAACCGACCACGACGAAGAAGATCGGGGTGAAGAGCGAGACCACCGGTTTGACCCGCTCCTCGATGACCCCATACTGGGTCGTGTCGGAAAGGATGATCCCGGCCGCGAAGGCGCCGATGATCAGGGCCGAGCCGGCCTGGTCGGCGAGGCCGGCGAGGAGGAAGCAGAACGCGATCCCGAACACGACCAGGATCTCGCGGCTCTTGATCCGCTCGATCAGGTCGAACACCCGGGGAATGAGGCGGCTGCCGATGAAGACCGCGACGACCAGGAACCCGACGGCGATGACGAGGATCTTGAGCACCCCGCCGGTCGATATCGCCCCGCCTCCCGCCAGCGCCGAGACCACCGAGAGGATCACCAGGCCGAGGACGTCATCGATGACCGCGGCGCCGATGATGATCCGTGCTTCGGCGGAGGCCATCTGGCCCAGGTCGCTCAGGACCCGCGCGGTGATCCCTACCGAGGTGGCGGTCAGGGTCGCCCCGACGAAGACGGCGGCGACCGCGAGCGGCACGGTCGAGGCCACCTGCGTGTGCGGACCATGGGCCCAGAAGAGGTAGCCGAAGAAGAACGGCACGGCGACGCCCACCGCGGCGACGGCCAGGGCCGCCGGGCCGACGTGGAACATCGCCTTCAGGTCGGTCTCGAGGCCGATCTCGAATAGCAGCAACACCACGCCGATTTCGGCCAGGAAATGCAGGATGACGTACCCGTCGGTCCCCACGGGCGGCAGCCAGCCGAGCACACTCGAGCCGAGGAGGACGCCGGCGAGGAGCTCCCCGAGGACGGGGGGCTGCCCCACCTTCTCGGCCAGGACGCCCGCGAGCTTGGCGCCCACCAGGACGATGGCGAGGGTAAGCAGGAGCCGGCCCGGGGAGTCGGGCCCCGGGCCGGCGGCGAGGAAGAGCGGGAGGAAGTGACTCGGCACGTGCGCGAGCGTCAGAGCGAACTGTCGGCGTGCGGCCGGATCGTGAACGTGTACGTGAAGAACGGGCGGGTGACCGTCTCAGCGTACTCGGTGTCGATGGTGATCTGGCGGTCGCTTCCGCCCGTCCGCCGGATCCTGAGGTTCTTGATCGCCTCGGGGGGAAGGCCCAGCTCGTCCGCCTTGTCCACCAGCCGCCTCCGGATGACGGCGTCAGTCAGGCTCGTCGCCAGGCGCGCCTCTGTGCGCATCTCCTCGGAGAAGGTGTACTGGCGCACATACACCTCCGCGACCGGAATGCCGAAATAGATCACGAGGCCGAAGACGACGAGCGTCAGGAGACACCCGCGCGATCCCTTGCCAGCCCGTCCGTTGGGTCCTGTCACCATTGCGATTGTGCCCCTTCCACGATGTTGACCGCCAGCCGATCCAGCGCCTTGCGGAGGCCGTCGGCGACTTGCCCCGGCGAATAATCCCCTTCGACCGTGAGCCCGCTGCGCTGCCAGAGCACCGCGCCCGAGCGCTGGTCCACGATCTCGATGCTCACGGTGACCTGCACCAGCCGTTTGGTGACCTGCACCGAATTGACCTGTCCCGCCGCTCCGCCGGAGTAGGCCACCGGCACGTCGGACTCGTACCGCGTGATCGTCCCCCGCACCACCGCGTCGGCCTGGCGCTCGCCCGCCGAGCGGAGCCCAAGCCGCCCTTCGACCGCATCGCGGACGGTGTTGTTGACCTGCGAAGTGAGGGTCGCCTCGGAGGTGAAGTTCTCGAAGGGCAGGACGGCGACGGTCTTGATGTCCGCAGGGAGCCCGCCGCCCGAGAAACCCCAGAGGCAGCCGGTCAGCCCGAGGGCGCTAAGGACGACGAGGGTGCCAGACGTCGACGGGGAAACGCGCAGAGGGGTCGCTCAGGGTGAAAGTCAGGTCGAGTCGGGACGGCCGCGCCGGCACGAGGAGCCGCGCGCT
>JANLXK010000431.1:0-2160 GCA_031365045.1 Gemmatimonadota bacterium
GCGCCGGTGGGGACCATCTTCAGCATCTACCGCCGCGTCACCACCAAGGGTCCCGGCTCGATGCAGGACCTGCTCCAGCCCGGCCGGAAGGTGGTGGCCTCGGGGTATGTGATCTACGGGTCGAGCACGATGATGGTGTATTCGACGGGGCAGGGGGTGCACGGGTTCACTTACGACCCGACCATCGGCGAGTTCCTCCTCTCGCACGACCAGATCCCGATGATCTCCACGGGCAAGTACTACAGCGTCAACGAGAGCCATTTCGCCCGCTGGTCGAAGGGCGTCCAACGGGCGGTCCGCGGGTTCCACGGGGATTTCCCGGACCGGATCAAGGGGAAGAACAGTCGCTACATCGGATCCCTCGTGGCCGATTTCCATCGGAACCTCATCGCCGGAGGGATCTTCCTCTATCCCGCCGATGCGGTCCGGAATCCGCAGGGGAAACTCCGGCTCCTGTACGAGGCGATCCCGATGGCTTTCCTGGCCGAGCAGGCGGGTGGGGCCGCGACCGACGGCACCACGCCGATCCTCGACATCGTCCCGAAGGAGCTGCACCAGCGCATCCCGCTGGTGATCGGCGGGAAGGACGACGTGGCGTGGGTGGCCGAGGCGATCCGCGAGGCGGGGGCGTGAGCGCACGGGAAGCAGCCGGGCAGTTTCCTTTCACCCGCGGGATCCACCCCGGGATGTACACCACCCGGCTCTGGACGATGCGCCAGTACGCCGGCTTCGGGACTGCCAAAGAGACCAACGCCCGTTTCCACCAGCTCCTGCAGGCCGGCCAGACGGGGCTCTCGACCGCCTTCGACCTTCCGACCCAGATGGGGTACGACTCCGATCACCCGATGGCCGCCGGGGAGGTCGGACGCGTGGGCGTGGCCATCGACACTGTCGACGACCTGGCCGACCTCTTCAAGGGGATCCCGTTGGATCAGGTCACGACGTCGATGACCATCAACGCGACCGCGGCGACGCTGCTCGCGATGTACGTCGTGGTGGGTGAGGAACATGGGGTCGCGCGCAACAAGCTCGGCGGCACGATCCAGAACGACATCCTCAAGGAGTATATCGCGCGCGGGACGTACATCTATCCTCCCGCCCCCTCCCTTCGCCTCACGGCCGACGTCTTCCGCTTCGTGGTCGGGGAAGGGATGAGCTTCAACCCGATCTCGATCAGCGGGTACCATATCCGCGAGGCGGGGGCCACGGCGGCGCAGGAGATCGCCTTCACTCTCGCCAATGGGCTCGAGTACGTCCGGTCGGCGATAGCGGCCGGCGTGCCGCTCGCAGGGTTCGGCCCTCGGCTCTCCTTCTTCTTCGCCGCGCACAACGACCTCTTCGAGGAGGTCGCCAAGTTCCGCGCCGCGCGGCGGCTCTGGGCGACGCTGGTACGGGAACGATTCGACGCGGACGATGCGACGGCGCGCCTCCGGTTCCACACCCAGACCGGCGGGGTGACCCTCCAGGCGCAGCAGCCCCTTGTCAACGTCCCCCGCGTCACCATTCAGGCGCTGGCCGCCGTCCTGGGCGGCACCCAGTCGCTCCACACCAACGGCTACGACGAGGCGTTGTCACTCCCGACCGCCGAGGCTGCGACGCTGGCGCTCCGGACCCAGCAGGTGATCGGCTACGAGAGCGGGGTCACCCAGGGGGTCGATCCGTTGGGCGGGAGTTGGTACGTCGAGGAACTGACCGACAGGCTCGAGGCGGAGGCGCGGAAGCTTATCGCCGAAGTGGACGAGATGGGTGGGTCGGTGGTGGCGGTGGAGAAGGGATACTTCCAGGAGCGGATCGCCGAGAGCGCCTGGGTACTGCAGCAGCGGCAGGAGAGCGGCGACCAGGTGGTCGTGGGGCTCAACAAGTTCGACGACGGCTCGCCGGTGCCGGTGATCCCGGCGCCGGACTACGCCGCGCTCGGCGTGCGGCAGGCGGTGCGGCTGGCGGCGGGAAAGAAGAAGCGGGACGGGGGGAAGGCGCTCAAGACGCTAGAGACGCTCACGCTTGCGGCGGCAGGGACGGAGCCGTTGATGCCCGCGATCATCGATGCCGTCCGCGCCCGCGCGACGTTGGGGGAGATCAGCGACGCGCTCCGGGCGGTGTGGGGGGTGTACCGCGGGTAGTGGCATCTCGCTGGGTCGACAGCCCCTCCCCCCCGGCCCC
>JANLXK010000458.1:0-7022 GCA_031365045.1 Gemmatimonadota bacterium
CAGCCGGCGATCCTGGCCCACAGCGCGGCGGTCTTCGCGCTGGTCAAGGAGAAGCTCGGCACCCCCGCCCTCGGACTGGGGCATTCGCTTGGCGAGTACAGCGCCTACGTCGCCGCGGGCGCCCTCGAGGTGACCTCCGCCGCCCGTCTGGTGCGGCGGCGGGGCGAGTTGATGCTCGAGGCGGGCCGGGAGCGCCCCGGGGCGATGGCGGCGGTGCTGGCACTCGACCCCAGCCTGGTGGTGGAGGCCTGCGCCGAGGCCTCGCGCGATGGGGAGGTGGCCGTCGCCGCGAACCTGAATGAACCGGGCCAGACGGTCATCTCGGGCGATCCTGCGGCGGTCGCGCGGGCCGGGGAAGGGTGCAAGGCGCGGGGCGCCAAGCGGGTCATCGTGCTGAAGGTGAGCGGGGCGTTCCATTCGCCGCTGATGACCCCTGCTGTGGCGGGGCTTCGTGAGGCGCTGGCCGGCACCCTCTTCCGCGATCCCCGGTTCCCGGTCATCGCCAATGCGACGGCCCACCCGGTCACCATCGCTTCGGACGCGACCCGCCTGCTGGCGGAACAGCTCACCGCCGCGGTGCGGTGGACCGAGTCGATCCGGGCCGCGGCCGAGATGGCGCCTGGCGCGAGGTGGGTCGAGGTCGGCCCTGGCGCGGTGCTCAGCGGGTTGCTCAAGAAGATCGTCCCCGGGGCCACGGCCACGACGCTCGGCACCGCGGACGAGGTCACGAAGTTCCTGGAGAGCTGATGTCCTTCGCTATCGACCTCACCGGCAAGACCGCGCTCGTCACCGGCAGCACCCGGGGGATCGGCCGCGCCATCGCGCAGGCCCTGGTCCAGGCGGGGGCCAAGGTCGCGGTCTGTGGCCGTGAACAGGCCAAGGCCGAGGCGGTGGCGAAGGAGCTGGGCGGGACGGCGATGGGTGTGGCCCTCGATGTCGGTGACACGGCGTCGATCGAGGCGGCGGTGGCGGGGGTGGTCCAGGCGTTCGGCACCGTGGACATCCTGGTCAACAACGCCGGGATCACCAAGGACAACCTCCTGCTCCGGCTCGACGACGAGCAGTGGGACGCCGTGCTGGACGCCAACCTCAAGGGCGCCTTCCGGACGGTCAAGGCCTGCCTCAAGGGGATGATGAAGAAGCGGCACGGCCGCATCATCAACATCACCAGTGTGGTCGGGTTGATCGGCAACAAGGGGCAGGCCAACTACGCCGCCAGCAAGGCGGGGCTGGTGGGATTCACCAAGTCGGTGGCCAAGGAATACGCCTCGCGGGGGATCACGGCTAATTGCGTCGCCCCGGGCTATATCGAGACCGATATGACCGCCGCCTTGCCGGAGGAGGCGCGGGCCGCATTATTTCAGCATATTCCCCTGGAACGGTTGGGGCGGCCGGAGGATATCGCCGGCGCCGTGTTGTATCTGAGCTCGGACCTCGCGTCGTACATCACCGGGCAGGTGCTGGTGGTCGACGGCGGGATGGTCATGTAAGCATCATCACCCTGTTGAGGAACCCATGAGCGCTACCGAGGAGAAGGTCAAGGACATCATCGTCGAGGAACTCGGCGTCGAGCGGGAAAAGCTCCTGCCCGAGGCCAGTTTCATGGAGGACCTCGGCGCCGACAGCCTCGACACCGTCGAGCTCGTCATGGCGTTCGAGAAGGAGTTCGACATCGACATCCCCGATGAAGAGGCGGAGAAGCTCCGCACGGTCGGCGATGCGATGAAGTATCTCCACGAGAAGACCGGCAAGTAACCGGTGGCGAAGCGTCGTGTCGTGGTGACGGGCCTCGGGCTCGTCACCCCCGTCGGGAATACGGTGCAGGACACTTGGGCCGCCCTGCTCGCAGGACGGTCCGGGGCCGCTCCCATCACCAAGTTCGACGCCGCGAACCAGGACGTCCGGTTCGCGTGCGAGGTGAAGGGGTTCGACCCGCTCCTGTACATGGACCGGAAGGAGTCCCGCCGGTACGACCTCTTTGCCCAGTTCGCGCTCGGGGCGGCCCACCAGGCGGTGGTCCAGGCCGGGCTCGACCAGGCGCTGCCCAACGCCGATCGCACCGGGGTCATCATCGGCTCCGGGATCGGCGGGATGAGCACGTACGAGGAGAACTGCAAGGCCTTCTACGAGAAGGGGCCGTCGCGGGTCTCCCCGTTCTTCGTGCCGATGTTCATCCCCGACATCGCGGCCGGGCTGGTCTCGATCAAGTACGGGATGCGCGGCCCCAACTACGCGACCGTCAGCGCCTGCGCCTCCTCGGCCCACGCGATCGGCGAGAGCTTCCGCCTCATCCGGGACGGCACCGCCGACGCGATGGTGGCGGGGGGCGCCGAGGCGGCGATCACCGGCCTCACGGTGGCGGCCTTTGCCAACATGAAGGCGCTCTCCACCCGGAACGACGACCCCGAAGGGGCGTCACGCCCCTTCGACAAGGAGCGTGACGGCTTCGTCCTCGGGGACGGGGCGGGGGCCCTCGTCCTGGAAGGCCTGGATCACGCCCGGGCGCGTGGCGCCACGATCCTGGGCGAGGTGCTCGGGTACGGCATGAGCGGCGATGCGCACCACATCACCTCGCCCCCGGAGGACGGCCACGGCGCCCTCCTGGCGATGCGCAACTGTTTCGAAGATGCGGGGATCCGGCCCGAGGATGTCGGCTACATCAACGCGCACGGTACCTCCACCCCGCTCGGCGACAAGGCCGAGACCCGGGCCGTCAAGCGGGCCCTGGGCCCGCACGCGTCCAAGGTGATGTTCCAGAGCACCAAGTCGATGACGGGGCACCTGTTGGGCGGAGCCGGCGCGACGGAGGCGATCTACTCCCTCCTCGCCGCGACGAGCGGCGAGGCGCCGCCGACCATCAACCAGGTGACGCCGGACCCTGATTGTGACCTGGATTCCGTGCCGAACGTCAAGCGGAAGGTCGACATCACGGTGGCGCTCAGCAATTCATTCGGCTTCGGCGGGCACAATGTCACCGTCGCCGTCGGACGATTTAGGGAGTGACCCCCGGTCGCCCTGCCAACGATCCCACGCCCTCGGCCATCGCCGGGGGCGTGCTCGTTTCCGAGGCCACTCCCTTGGCCCGGACGGCGTCCCGCACCCTCTGGCAGACGGTCGGATCGCCCACGGTCCTCGCGACCTTGATCGCGCTGGTCGCCGGCACGGCGCTCATCGGCTTCTATCGCCGCTATCTCGAGATCGAGGTGCGGGACCGGGTGGTGGCCCAGACCGTGCCCTACGGCCAGGCGCTCAGCGCGACGATCGCGCACGCGGTGGCCATCCTGCAAGGATTCGAAGCCTTCCTCGCGATCCAGCCGGATATCCAGCGGGATCGCATGCTGCTCGAGCGCTATAGCGCGGATCTCCGGCAGAGCACCCCGGGGATCCGGGCCCTCGAGCTGGTCCGGGACGGGAAGATCATCGCGATCGCTCCCCTGGCCGGGAACGAGGCGGCCCTCGGGTTCGACCTTCGGACCCATTCCGATCCCCTGGTCCGGAGGAGATTGCGCCTGGTGGAGACGACGGACCGGATCACGGTGAACGGGCCGATCACACTGCGCCAGGGAGGGCGGGGACTCGTCATCCAGCGGCGCTTCAAGCGGCCCGGCGTGGTGGGCTACGACCTCGCCGCCCTGGTCCTCGACCTCACCCCGCTCCTCGATGAGGCCGGGCTCCTGAGCCCTGTCGAGCTCCGGATCGCCCTCCGGGATGCCAACGGCCAGCATATTTTCGGCGACTCGACCCTTGAGTCCCGCGATCCGGTCGATGTCGAGGTCCGGATTCCATTCGACACATGGCATCTTCAGGCGGTCCCGCCGCGCGGGTGGGCCGAGGCGACACTGTTCCGGCTCGTCCTGTTCGCCGCAGGCGTCTTCCTGAGCGGCATGCTCTTTGTTCTCGTCGTCTATCTCGTCGCCACCCGGCAGGCAGCACTGATCGGCGCGGTGGAAGCGCGCACGCATTCGCTCCGGGTCGCGGTCGAGGAGTTGCGCGAGGCCGCCGCCCAGCGCGAGCTGACCGAGGCCCAACTGCGGCAGTCCCAGCGCCTCGAATCGCTGGGGCGCCTCGCCGGCGGCATCGCGCACGACTTCAACAACCTCCTCACGGTCATCATGGGGAGCATCTCGCTCGCGCGCGAGACGATGCCCGGAACCAGCGAGGCGGAGGCCGATCTCGCCACGGCCGAACAAGCTGCCCAGCGGGCCAGTGAGCTGACTCGGAAACTCCTCGTCTTCGCGCGGCGCCAGACGGTCGAGTTCCAGGTGGTGGACCTCAACGCCCTCCTGAAGGACCTCGAGACCATCGTCCATCGGCTCCTCGGGGAACGGATCAAGGTCGTCGATGACCTCGCCCCCGGACTCTGGCCCGTCTACGCCGACGCGGGCCAGCTCGAGCAGATGGTCACCAACCTCGCCGTGAACGCGCGCGATGCGATGCCGGAGGGCGGGACCCTGACCATCCGCACCCGGAACGTCGAGCTCGCGCGCCGACCGGAGAACGGCGACGCCTTGGACCCCGGGGAGTATGTCCGGCTCGAAGTCGAAGATACCGGCGCGGGGATGTCTCCCGAGGTGCTGCAGCGGGCCTTCGAACCCTTCTTCACCACGAAGGAGGTCGGGCAGGGGACCGGGCTCGGCCTGGCCACCGTGTACGGACTCGTGCGGCAGGCCGGGGGCGACGTCGAGATCAAGAGCGAGGTCGGTCGCGGCACCAGGGCGATCATCCACCTCCCCCGGGCCGGGGTGGAGCTGGCGGGCCCGGTCGACGGACGCGCTCCGGTGCAGTCGGACGATCGAGGCGGCGAGACGGTCCTGCTGGTCGAGGACGAGGCCCCGGTCCGGATGGTCGCCAGCCGGATCCTGGGGGAGGCCGGGTACCGGGTGATCGCGGCCGAGGACGGGGACTCGGCCCTCCGGCGCCTGGACTCGCACCAGCGGATCCACCTCCTCGTGGCCGACGTGGTCACCCCCGGGATGGGGGGACGGGCCCTGGCGGAGCGGATCTTGGAGCGCGATCCCACGACCCGGGTGCTCTTCATGTCGGGGTACACGGCGGATGAGCGGCTCGAAGACCTCCTGGCCCGGCCGGGCGTCGCCTTCCTCGCCAAGCCCTTCACTGCGCATCAATTGCAGCGGGCGGTACGTCAACTTCTCGACACCTCCCCGCGGGGGTAGATTTCCTCGAGCAACTCCCGACCCCGCAAGAGGATACGATGTCCGACCTGCTCGACCCTGGCAGCCTCCGCGATCCCGCCCTCCGGCCTGTGGCCGAGAAGGTGGTGGACGGTCGCCGGCTCGAGGCCGCTGACGCGCGCCTCCTCTACGCCACCAATGACCTGATCGGCCTCGGCCGCCTGGCGGACTTCGCCAATCGGCGCAAGAACGGCGCGCGGGTCTTCTTCTCGGCCAACCAGCACATCAATCCGACCAACGTCTGTGTCCTTCGGAACACCTGTACCTTCTGCTCCTTTGCCCGGATGCCGAAGGAAGAGGGGCACTACACCCGGACCCTCGAGGAGGTGTATCACGAGGCCGAGCAGGCGCGGGGCACCCCGACGAAGGAGTTCCACATCGTCGGCGGGCTCCACCCCAAGCTCGCGCTGAGCTACTACACCGACATGATCCGGGGGCTCAAGCAACGGCACCCCGGCGTGCACATCAAGGCGCTCACCGCCGTCGAGATCGCGCACCTCGCGCGCATCGAGAAGACCTCCTCCCTCGAAGTGCTGCAGCGGCTCAAGGCGGCGGGGCTCACCTCGATGCCGGGAGGCGGGGCGGAGGTGTTCAGCACCGCGGTGCGGGCCACCATCGCCGAGCGGAAGCTCACCGGCGACGAGTGGCTCCGGGTGCACCGGGAGGCCCACGGCCTCGGGATCCCGACCAACTGCACGATGCTCTACGGGCATATCGAGAGCGCCGACGACCGCATCGAGCACCTGACCCGGCTACGGCGTCTGCAGGATGAGACCCACGGCTTCCTGACGTACATCCCGCTGGCCTACCACCCCGACAACAACGAGCTCGGGGAGGAGCTGGGGCGGGTGGGGAGCGCCACGACCGGGTTCGAGGATCTCAAGAACATCGCCGTGGGGCGGCTCTACTTCGACAACATCGACCACATCAAGACCCACTGGCCGATGGTCACCCCGTTCATGTCGCAAGTGGCGCTGAATTTCGGGTGCGACGACGTTGAGGGGACCGTGGTCTTCGAGCGGGTGTACCACGAGGCCGGCGCCACGACGCAGATGCACATGCACTATCACGACCTCGTGGGACTCATCCGCGGGGCGGGGCGCCGCCCCGTGGAGCGCGATTCGCTCTATCAGCCGATCCGCGACAGCTTCGAGGACCCGCCGCCGGCCGAACGGCCGCGGGCGTTCGCGCTGCCGGTGGTGCACGCGGCGTGAGGCTCGGACGGATCGCCTGGGTCAACTGCTTCCCGGTGTACGGTGCCATCGACCGGGGGGTGGTGCCCTGCGCGGCCCAGCTCGTCTCGGGGACCGCCGCGGAGCTCAACGACCTCCTCGCGGCCGGTGCGCTCGACGTGAGCGTGGTCTCGGCGGTCGAATACGCCCGCGACGCCGCGCGATATCACCTGCTGCCCGACCTGGCGATCGCCGCCGATGGTCCGGTTCACAGCGTGATGCTCTTCAGCAAGGTGCCTCCCGAGCAGCTCGACGGACGCGCGGTGCTCCGCACGGCGAGCTCGCGGACCTCGGTGCTCCTGCTCGAGCTCCTCTGCCGGCACGTCTGGGGCGTGGCGCCCCGGTTCGCCCAGGTCCGGGCGGAGGCGAGCGACTTGGCGGCGCTGGACGGCTTTCCGCACGACGCCGTTCTCGTCATCGGTGACGCCGCGCTGGTCCTGACCGCCCAGGGTCGCTACCCGCACGTGGTCGACCTGGGCGCGGCCTGGAAGGCGTGGACCGGGCTCCCGTTCGTGTTCGCGGTCTGGGCGGCACGCCGGGAGGCCGATGCAACGGCGGTGCGGGGCATCCACCAGGCGCTGCTCGCGTCCCGGAGCTG